>CAZMLC010000019.1:0-20597 GCA_964567125.1 uncultured Akkermansia sp. | reverse complement strand
TCCAGCCAGACCCCTACCGCGCGCAACGCTTCCGGCGTGATGCCTTCCTGCCGGCGGAATGCGGCGATCAACCCGCTGCCGCGCGCACCGATAGCGCCCCCTTCCGGCGTCACTTGCACCTGGTTGCGCTGCGGATAACAGGGCACCAGCGGCTTGCCCGTACGCGAACTCAGCCGCCGGACCCACGCGCCTGTTTTGTCTTTGACGTAGCACAGGTTCTGATACGATGCCACAAAGGACTCTAGCGGGGTACGCGTTAAGCTGAAACCGCCACGCGGTTGTTCGTCCTGATGGCAACTCACACAGTATTTATCGATAATCGGCTGCACGTGTTCAACATACCCATAGGGCCGTCCTGACTCCGGCGTCGCAGTTAATTCAACAGCGGAACGCTTCATCGCTTCGACCAGCATGTTCTGCTTCACGGTGACCGTCATCTTGTTTTCGTGACAGCCCACACAGGAGACGCGCTCCCCCGGCATCAGCGACGTACTGGACCGCATGGTCTGGTAAGCAAAGCCCTCTTCGTCGATGCACTGGAAATAGATTGGTTTGCTTGCAGGCACAAAGAAGCGCGCGGAACCATCCGCGCAGACTTCGGTTTCGCCCAAGACCATGCGCGCATTCTCCTCGCCGGCCACACCGATACGCGGCACATTGGCATCGCGCGTTGTTTTCGGGAAAACCTGCACCACGCGGATCTTCTTCACCGTACCGCGGGCCGCTTTTGGCAGACCTTCGTAGATGTCGCGGATAAAGACTTCGCCCTTGCTCTGCGCCGCCAGCTGCGCATCGAGATTGGACGGCAGAATCGGCGGTACCAGACGCGGACGCAGCGGAATCGGACAGGTTGCGCCAATATCGCGTTCGCGATAGAGCAGTTCGCGATGGCCCTGATCGTCGATCACATAGAGGCCTAACGCGCCATCCGGATTGTGGTCGGACGGTTCATAGAGCAAGCCATCCGGGCTGTACGCGACTAGAAAAAGATGCTCTGAAAGCGGCCACGGCGCAGTATACCACGCTTCCCAGGCCTGATTCTTCTGCCACCGCCACGAGCCGGTCTCGGGATACGTTCCAGGTGTAATGCGTGTAATCGCCGCTTGGCTGTTGTTGTCGACCGAAGGATCGATCAGAATCACAGGTCCAGCGGTAATCGAATGGTGCGCCGAAGCGATACAGACGATTTTTTTACTGTTCGGAATGGCCTTGGCCTGAAAGGTGCAGTGCGGTTCCGGCGTCTCATTGCCCCAGACCGCCATGGGGTTTGTGCCATCCGGACGCATGGACCAGAGATTCTGATGCGTCACGGCATCGCGGTCAATATAGTCCCAACGCGCAAAAAGCAGATGACCGCTGTTCGCCACCGACGGGAACCACTCGTTCACATCGTTCCAGGAAAGTTGCTGCATCGCGGTGCCATCCGCCTGCATACGGAAGAGGGTGTACGAATGCCAGCGATCGCTATACCCCCACCAGAAACAGCGCGAAGAGGCCCGCCGCCGCGTGGAGACAAAGGCAATGCCGCCATCCGGCAGAAACTCGGGGTGCAGGTCGTCAAACGTGTCGTTGGTCAGCTGTTTCAGCCCCGTACCATCCACCGCCATTTCATAGATGTGGAAGTAGTGATGATTGGTATCGGTTTCATTGCGCGGCAAGGCGCGCGGATTTTGCGAGCCCTCGGTCTTCACATAGGAAAAAAGAATTTTCGTGGCATCATAACTCAGCCGTGGCTCGAGAAAATTGCCCGGCGGTAACTGTTTCCTGATCAGATCGACGCGCTCCAGCGAAAGGCCGGGACGCGCAAGCCGGTAAATGCTGCCTCCCGGACGCTGCCGCCAACCGAAGTATTGCGCCACCTCGTGATTCCACGTCGGATTCTTACGCGTCACGAAGAGCAGTTCACCGAAATTCAACAGCGGATTCGCCAGAAATGCCGCGCGTTGTTCCAAGCGCGCCCTCACCGCAATGCTGGTATCGGGAAGCGGCGCATTCGTCGCTGCATTCGACGGACGATTTTTCGCATGGCTCGTGCACCGCGCAGCATAAATCGGCGCAAGCTGCCAATCCGCAATGCAGAGCAACAGCAGCTCCAATTCCGGCGCAGCGGAAAGCCCTGCAATCAGGCGACGGTAGGCGGTCTGCACGCGGGGATCCGCAAGGTTGCCTTCCACGACAAAACCGCGCTCATCGAGGAGCAGCGGCAAATCCCCTGCCGTACGCTGTTCCTCTTTTTTCAGCACGAACTCTGGCGATACGCCGTACCGCACAGGCGGCACTTCCTCCTTATACTCCTCATAAAACCAAAGCGGACCCTGCGCACCTGCAAACGCAGACGAAGCCTGATACGTGGGGCCGCACTGAAAGGCAACGCACGGATCCCAGCCCGTGGTATCGCACTGAAACCCCGTCCGCCGATTGATACGGAAAACAAGGGTATCACCCTGCTTGACATCGCAGACAACCGCGTGGGACTGGCCTGTGTTGTCCTTGCCCTCAAGGGTTGCGCTCCAAAGCGGTTTCGCATTCAGCAAAATCGTGGCGACCACGCCGTCACCAGCGAGATGGAGCTTCTTCACGGTTCCCGTCAGAGTAACCCGTCCATCCTGCGGCGCGATGAAGACGCGCTGGACATCGATGTCGTCTCCCGGATGCATCCAATCGCGGCCAATGCGGCACCACGTCGCGCTGCCACACCAGAACGACGTCCCCTGCCACACTTCAGCGGTCGGCGCATGCTGCATCCGTTCCCCTGCGATGCAAAGGATCGGCAACCACGCAAAGATCCATGCTTTCATGTTCCCTCCTTTTTACGCCAGTGCGCGATTTCTCAGGATGCGCACGTTTCAACAAAAGCCTGCAAGCGCGTCGTCAGCGACGGCGCGTAGGCATCAACCAGCGAATCGACCTCGATCTCGACAACGGGCAAATCGCTCAGCTGCTTGATACAGACACTTTCGTAAGGACAGTGGCTCGCACCGGGGATGCGCGAAACCACAATCCCCTTTGCACCGACCCGATGCGCGTCAGCAACGGCGCGCCGCATGCGCACCTCGACAGGTCCTGCCATCGGATCGTCCGCCGCCATGCAGGCAAGCGCACGCAGCGGAGGAAGCGTCTCATCCAACCGGTCCAGCGCATGTGCAAACATGAAATCCGATCCCGCTAACCGGCCTCCGACCTCTTCTAGCACATTCATGACGCGCACATCCGCAACCGGATTGATCCAGTACAGCGGCACGCCCTGCTGCGTCTGCGGTGTGGCAGCCGCCTCGGCTGCCACGCGCGTCAGCACGGCTTCGCACATCGCGTAATCTGAACAGTAATGCAGCGCCATCATCGCGCAAATCAATTGTTCCAGCGCAGGCAAGCCGCTGCCGAGAATCGTCCGCAGCAGGTCACGGATCCGGTTGGAACGCGCAATCGCCTGCTGGAGCGCATTCTGCGCACACACTGCGTCAGCGCGCTGTCGCAGCTCCTGCCAGAGACGACCCAGTTCCGCTTCAATCACATCGACCAGCACGGCCGGCACGCGATGGCCCGAAGCAAGCGTACAGGCCGCCTCGCCCGGTTCAGCGGTGCGCATGTGGGGCATCTCCCAATACTCAATCGCATGTCCGCACTCCACCAGACGCTGAGCCAGCGCCTTGAAATCATCGCACGTTGCACCGGTGCTGCACGTCAGCAGATCAGGCATTGGAAAGTGGCATTGCAACGCAAACGCGCCCAGCATGGCGCGCACGGGACAGAATCCCTCTGTGGCACCCTGCGTGTCTGCCACCGCCAGCAACCGCGTCTGCCGCGCCTTGAAACAGGGCAGCCACCAGGCGCCATCCGGATAAAACGCAGTCGCCTGCGGTAAGGCATTGACCAGAATGGGGATCGTCCCCAGATCCTTCATGGCGCCCACCAGAAACTGGCCCTGCCGCCGCGCAGCATGCAAGCGCTCCTCCTCGGTCAGCAGAAAGTTCCAGAGATCATGCGCTGTGGGTGAGAGGTGAAATGTGAGCTGCTGCAACCGGCGATCTCCCGCTGCAGCATGTCGTTGCAAGGGTCCCTGCCAGGCTGCGGGCAGCACGGAGTTTTTCGGTTGGCAGCGATCAAACTCGGCGAGCATTCCTTTCATGGCAACTCCCGCGCGCGTTGTACGACCAGTTCGCAAAACGCCTCAAGGCGCGTGCACGTTTGCGCATGCAGCGCTAGAGGTGCGGCATCATCCGCAATCCACGTTGTCACAGGGATGTCGAGCACCTCGCGCAGCCGAACTGCGGCCAATCGCCACACATCGCACCAGGTGGTATGGACAACAACAAGGCCCGACAGCTGGTGACTCCGCACAAACTCCTGAACGGCGTGATAAAATTGATGATTGGGACGTGCATAGACATTGCCGATGCAGTGGCCGCCTTCACATCCCCACCAGGCCAGCGCAAGGCCTTTCGTCTGGAAAAACGCATCCGCCTGCGCAATTGACCCTGGAAAATGTCCGCCCACGACGCCGATCTTAGGTCCTGCTGGATGCTGGATGCTGCGCGGCAGCGGCATCTCCGTCAACACCGCATTTAGCGGCGCACGCAGGCAGAGAGCATCCAGCCAACGCGCCAACCGCGCCGCCTCATAGGTGCGCAAGTGTTCGACATGTGTTGTGGAGGGTACATTGACCAGAAAGACCCGCTCCGGATTGGCCAGCCACTCCGCCGCGCGACGCTGCTGATCGCAACAGGTTGCCAGCACGATGCCATCGGCGCGTTGCAGGAGAGCGGGCAGATACGCGACCTGCGCGCAGATGCCCGCGCTGACAGCAGCGAGGGGCAAGGACGCAACGTCAGGACACCGGATCACGCGCAGGGGATGCGCGGCGAACCAGTCATCGGGTATCTGGTCAGAGAGAACTGCAAGCGTCTTCAGCATGCTACTCCAGCGCTGAGTTCGTTGCTGTGAAATAGGCTTGCACGAGCTTCTTTTCCTGCGCCAGGTGCAGGATAAAAGCCATTTCGTTCAAGACGGCGGTGTAAACATCCTGATTAAAGTCCAGTAGGCGCAGCACATCATAGGCATGCTGGCGCGTATACATGGTCGCGTAGAGTTTTACGGAAGGAACAAAATTGGCAGTCACCTTCGTCTTGATCGTAGTAAATCCAGTTTTCGCCAACGCCTTTTCGTAATCCTTGACGGTCATAAACGTTGGGAACTTCATGAAAGACAGGAACCGCTTCGCTTCCGCGGCGGACATCGCCTCCGTCGCAACCCAGTCGGAAAAGACCACCTTGCCGCCGGGTTTCAACGCGCGTTTTGCTTGTGCCAGAAGGCCTGGTTTATCCGCGACGTAGCACCACGCATCTTCTCCCCAGACGAAATCGAACGTCGCTGCCTTGACGTGAGGGTCTGCCACATTGCCCTGATAAAACCGATAGGCTGACGAACAAACGCCCTGCGCCTTCATGCGCTGGACACCCAGTTTCACTTGCGCTGAGGTAAAATCAACACCCGCCATGAAGGCGACCGCCTTGCGTTTCAGCAGAAACCGCATACCCGCGCCCGAACAGCAGCATAAATCAACGCCGCGCGAACCTGCAGCGATCCGCCCAAAGCGTGCCAATGCTTCGGAGGAGGCCAAGCCACCAATGTGAATTTGCTCGCCCATCAGCAATTCCCATAGCCGGCCTTCGACTCCGGAATAAATCGTCTGCACCTCTTTTTCGCAGTCTTTCCCTAATTTAAACATAATGACCTCGTGTGTTTGGCAATGTATTACAGCATATCTCGCGCAATCAGCGCAGCGCCCAGAGCGCCCGTATATTGCGGGAACTCGGGAACCTGCACCGGATATTTTAAGGCGGTTTCGATGGCCTCGCGCATACCGGGAACTTGCGCAACACCGCCTGTAAAAACGATAGCGGGCGTCTGACTTCTGCGCGCGCCCATCATCGCGACGACACGCTGTGCAATGGCATGCTGCACACCGCGCATAATCTCAATGGGTGCCGCATTGTTTGAGACGAGTCCGATGATCTCCGTTTCCGCAAACACGACGCACATGCTGCTGATCGAAACAACAGAACCCTGTCTGGCGGGCATCTCCATCTCGGTCAGCGGGAGCGCAAGACGCATAGCCGCAGTCTCGAGAAAGCGTCCGGTGCCTGCGGCGCATCGATCATTCATCATAAAATCCGCAACGCGACCCGCCTCGAGAGCGATGTATTTACTGTCCTGCCCGCCGATTTCGAGGATCGCCTCCGCCTCGGGATGAAGCGCGGTACAACCGCGCGCGTGGCAGGTGATCTCCGTAACCGCGCGATGCGCGAAGGGCAGGAGATGCCGCGCATATCCGGTGGAGACGCAACGCGTCACTGCGGCCCCTTGCAGCGTCTGCTCTAAGAGCATGCGTGCTGTCTCGGCTGGCTTCACGGACTGATCAACCTGTGCACGGCACACGACTTCGCCATCCTCATTCACCCCCACCAGCTTGGTCGCCCGCGATCCCGCATCGATCCCCACAAACATGTCTACTCCTTAAGGTCGCAAATTGTGTCCCCACCGCAACTTGCGCTGCAGCACATCGCACGCATGATAGCCTTCCAATTCGATGAGCACCACGTCCGAACGGCCGCGTCTCACTTCCACGATATCATCTTTTTTCAGCAGCGAATCATCGCGTCCATCCGAGCTGACCACAACGGGCGTATCGCCCGTCAATACGCGGATCGCAATGCGCGTATCATCGCGCACCACGAGCGGACGGAAGGTCAGCGTATGCGGACAGATCACATTGACGATCAGCGCACTTACGTCCGGCAAAAGAATCGGTCCATTCGCTGAAAGCGAGTAGGCGGTGCTGCCTGTCGGCGTTGCCACGATAATGCCATCGCACAGAAAGTCCGTCACGACGCTATCGTTGAGGCTTAACTCCAATTGGATGGCATGCGCGCAGGCGCCATGGTTGATCACCACATCGTTCAGCGCATGCGGGAGCGGATCCTGGCGTCCATCGTTGCGCAGCACCTTCACGGTACAGACCGAACGCGGGGTCAGGCGGAAACGATCTTCGCGCAGCATTTTCAATGCTTCCCCGAAGCGCTGACTCTCGACACTCGTCAGAAAACCCAACGAACCGATGTTCAGACCCATCATCGGCAAGGACCGTTCGCCCATGCGATGCAGCGCATCCAACATCGTACCATCCCCGCCTAAAACGACAACGCCCTCCGCGCCGTTGTCGACAAACCGGTTGATCGCACAGATGCTAAACGATGGACAGTGTCGCGCGGTTATCTCATCCGCGAGGACCTCAAACCCCATCCCTGTTGCGAGCGAAGCGATGTGCTTCAGCGCCTCAACAGCCTGTTCTTTTTTGAAGTTGACCACTAAACCGATTTTTTTCATCTCTATGCCTCGTGTCTGCTCACCAGCACGTCATGAATTTCATGTTCGTCCTAACGGTATCAAACCTAGGCGCTCTGAGACAAGACATAACCATTCTCCCGCGACCAGGCTTCGGCTGTTTTCTGATCCTGCGTAACGCTTTCGCGCTGTATTGCGCGCACAACGAAAGCGACGCATGTGTCACGCATCCGGCAACACATGTAAAACGCATCTGAACCACCTTTGCAATTTTGTAACACGCAACGCGGAAAAACCTCGAAAACGCGTCATTTTTCTGCAAAAACAGGATGTGTACGCGTATTTTCGCATTGGCACAAAAGATGCCTATACGCATTCAATCATGTAACACTGCTGAATGCTCGGCAGGTTCACATGGGTATTTATACGTGAAGGGAAATGATTATGGTTAGGCGAAGGTTACTCTGCGTAATGACAGCGCTGTTCGTCATGGCGCTGTATCACCCTGTGATGGCCGAAGGACCGTCACTTGACCCAAAAGCTCCGGCAGTTGCACCGCCTGCTGCGGTTGTGGCAGCTGTGCCAACGGGTACAGTACCCGCGTCTGCTCCGGTTGCACCGACAGCAAAAGATGTCAACACCGGCGACACCGCATGGGTCTTGGTCAGCATAGGGCTCGTCATGCTGATGACGATTCCAGGCTTAGCATTCTTTTACGGCGGGCTCGTCCGGCGTAAGAACATACTCTCGATCCTGATGCAATGCTTCATGATCATGTGCTTGATCAGCGTGCAATGGGTCCTGTTTGGCTACAGCCTCGCATTCGGACCGGACATCAAGGGACTCATCGGCAACCTGAGTTATCTGGGACTTGCAAATGTCAGCCTTGATACACCGCACTGGGATCCCGTGCTGAATGTCTCGTATGCAAGCACCATTCCGCATCAAACCTTTGCGATCTTCCAAATGATGTTTGCCGTGATTACACCGGCACTGATTTTAGGCGCGTTTGCGGAACGCATGAAATTCTCCGTCTTCTGCGTCTTCAGTTTGCTGTGGACGACCTTCGCGTATGATCCGCTCTGCCACTGGGTCTGGGCGAAAGGTGGTTTCCTCGGGGCCGATGGCGCATTGGACTTTGCGGGTGGTACCGTTGTGCACATCAACGCCGGTATCGCGGGTCTCGTCGCGTGCTTGATCCTGGGCCGCCGCGTCGGTTTCCCAAGCAAGATGTCGCCGCCGCACAACCTGCCGTTTGCCGTCATGGGTGCTGCGCTACTCTGGTTCGGCTGGTTCGGATTCAACGCGGGCAGTGCGCTCGGCGCGAATGGACTCGCAAGCAATGCCCTGCTCGTCACCCACCTTGCGGCCGCTGTCGCCGGACTGAGCTGGGCGCTCATGGACTGGATGATCAACAAGCATCCGACGATGCTGGGGATTATCTCCGGCGCTGTGGGCGGACTGGTCGCGATTACACCTGCGGCTGGATTCGTTACTATCGCAGGCGCGATCGGCATCGGCATCGGCGCAGGCGTGCTGCCGTGGATCTTTGTCAGTATCATCAAGCCCAAACTGGGATATGATGACTCCTTGGATGTCTTCGGCGTACATGGCGTAGGCGGTATCTGGGGCGCGTTGGCAACAGGCCTGTTTGCGACAAAGGCGGTCAATGCCTGCGGCGCCGATGGTCTCTTCTATGGCAATCCAGGGCTTGTCCTGATTCAGCTGAAATCAGTTGCCATCACCATCGTCTGGTCTTTAGTGGTCACCTCCGTGATCCTTTATGCGCTCAAGGCGCTCATGGGGTTGCGTCCGAGCGAACACGGAGAACGCGTCGGCCTTGACCTGACCGATCATCGCGAAACCGGGTACACCCTGTTGGACTAATTGACAGAAAGGAAAGTCGTTATCATGAAATACATTGTTGCAGTGATTCAACCGGACCGACTCGATGACGTGATGCAAAACCTCAGCGAGAAGGAGATCCATCTGGTTACGGTGACCACCGTCATGGGCCGTGGCCGCCAGAAGGGCGTTTCCGAAATCTATCGCAGCCACAAAGAGGCTGGCAGTTTATTGAGGAAAGTCAAACTGGAAATTGCCGTCAATGACGCCTATGTCAAGGCTGCGATGGATGCCATCGTCGCAGGGGCCCGCACTGGATCGATCGGCGATGGTAAGATCTTCATCCTCGACCTAGAAGAATGCCTGCGCATCCGTACCGGCGAGACCGGTAACGTCGCGATTGGCTAGCGATCCATAAACAAAAAACGAGGGCGTGACACGCCCTCGTTTTTTTTGTTTCTCTGGATTTCTGTTAACCAATATACGCCGCAAATAAATAGATGAACGTTAACGATGAGCAGGCAATAGCCAGCCAGGTAAAGCCGCCCAAAAGAATCGGTTTGATCCCCTTCGTCAACAGCTCGCGGATCTGAATCTTGAACCCGACACCCACCAAGGCGACGGTGATCAGAAATTTATATCCCACCTTGAAGAAGCTCGGCAAACCCGCATGCACCGCCTTAAAGAGCCCAAAGGTGTTCAGCAAGGCCATCGCGACAAAGATGAGAATAAACCACGGAAAGACCTTTTTAACGGTCTGCATCACCCGCGATAACGGCTGAGAGGCATCTGCGGCCTTGCCCGTTGCGATTTCGTGGCGCACAGAAAGCAACGTGAAGATTACCGCCAAGACAATAAGCATCGTCGTTCGCGTCAGCTTCACCGTAATTGCATTCTGCAGGTCGCACGCGTTCAGCACGTTGTATGTCGCTTCCGCCGCGGCAACGCTGGAGGTGTCATTGATGGCGGTTCCGGCCAGAAAGCCGAACTGGTTAGGCGTCAGTCCGATTGCGCCGGCCAGATAGGGATAAACCAGTGCCGCCAGAATGTCAAAGAGGAAAATCGCGGTCATGGCGTAGGCGATCTCCGATTCCTTTGCTTTGATGATTGAGGCCAACGTGGCAATCGCGGTTCCGCCGCAAATACAGGTCCCACCGCCGACCAAGGTACAGGTGTTATCGGTCATCTGCAAGCGTCGTCCCACGAAATATGCGACGGCAAAAGCAATCCCGATATTGACCACAATAAGCGGTAGCGCTTTTGCGCCGTAGCCCAACACCTGTGTTAGATTCAGCGTAGCACCCGCCATGACAATTCCGAACACCAGGAATTTCTTGCCAACAAACGACGTCCCTTCTTTGAGCGTTTGACTCAATCCGGGCAACGCGTTAGCAAAAATCATGGCGATAAAAAGACCGATCATGGGCGATCCCACGACCTTTTGAAGGCCACCCGCATATACGGCAATCGCCCCCAGCGCCATGCACAGGATAATCGCCGCATACTTTTTCCTCTGTTTCATCGTATCCTCGTTTGATTTTACGTGATTTAGCATGTCGCACCCCCTGCCGTAGGCTGTTGCGCACCTAGAATGGTTTGCTTGCGCGCCAAGATCGCATCGGAAAGAAGCTCTCTCTGCACAGTATCAAAACCGATGCGATTGACGACCATCCCGAAGCGTTCACCTGTTCGCCCTTGCTCGCGATAGAAAAGAATGGCCTTTTCAATCGTACGCAAGGTCTCTTCCTCACTCAGAAAAACCGTGCTTAACGGCTTGCCATGGTTAATCCGCTTGCCCCAGAAGCCGCCTAAATAGATCTTATACCCCTGCGTCCCGCTCGGAATCGCATCGAACCTGCAGGTTCCGACGCAGCGTCCGCAATTATTACAGGCGGCGGTATCGATGGACAAACGCCCATCAACGACTTTGGCCACCCCCATCGGGCACGCCGTGTCGACAGAGCATTGCACGCATCCCTTACAGAGAGACGCATCGTAGTTAGGAATCCGTTGCCCGATCACACCTAAGTCGTTGAGATCCGGCTTCACGCAATTGTTCGGACAACCGCCGACCGCGATCTTAAACTTATGCGGCAACACAACAGAATAGTAGCCCACATAGAAGCGCTGATGAATTTTTTCAGCCAGCCCAAACGTGTCGATCTGCCCATATTGGCACGTTGTCCCTTTACAGCAGACAACCGGGCGGACACGCGGACCGGTTCCTCCGGTCTCCAATCCTTCGCGGGCAATAAAGGCGCGGAACGCCTCTATTTTATCAAACGGAACGCCTTGCACTTCCATCGTCAAGCGCGAGGTGAAGGTCACATCGCCTGTGGCAAACGCCGCAGCAGCCTCCGCGACACACGCCAGCTGTTTGGCGGACACCTTGCCATTCACGGTAATGATGCGCGCGGAAAAATTGTCCGTACCCTTGTTGTTCAAGAACCCAAAGCCCTTGACCCGTTTTACCTCTGCATCGCTGATTGTCAATGCGCTCATAACATCCTCCTAACACGGGGAACGCACCCCGCATCTCTATTTCCAACGGTTTTACTCCACCGTAGTCGCGATCATGTGTTTGGTTTGACGATTCAATCCAATAACCATGATCGGCATGATACCCCCATTATTCGTTTTGAACGCCCCCAGTATACCCGTTGACAAACATAAAGAAAATCTATATATATTTATATTTAATATAGGCAATACCTATAAAAAGGAGACGGTTTATGACGCTTCGCCACCTTCAATTATTCGCCGCAGTCGCCGATCTTGGAACCATGTCCGCCGCTGCAAAGAAACTGTATATCTCCCAGCCGACCATCAGCCAATCGCTGCAGGAATTGGAGTCTGAATGCGCGGCCAAGTTGTTTGAACGTTACGGCAAGCGGCTACACCTTACGCATATCGGTGAAACCGTTCTGCAGCATGCGCACCAGGTATTAGGCGCCTTCGATGAGTTAGAACGTGAACTCCATCACGGCGTAAAAGAAAACATCCGCATCGGGGCGACGTTGACGGTCGGCACGTGCATTCTCTCGAATATCCTGAAAGACTTTAAAGAGAGCACACCACACATTGAGACCAGCGCCTATGTCGGCAACACAGAAGAGATTGAGGACAAACTGCTCAAATCGACGCTGGATATTGCCATTGTTGAGGGTCAAGTCCGCAGCCCCTACCTCATCAGCATTCCGATCATCGATGATTTTCTTGTCTTGGCTTGCGCACCGGACCATCCTCTGGCAAAAAAGCAGAAGCTGCCGATTCGCGATTTGGAACGGCAGCTCTTTGTCATGCGTGAAAAAGGAAGCGGCACCCGTGAGCTCTTTGAGCGTTTTCTAAGCTACCACAATCTAACCATCCGTATTGCATGGGAGGCCACCTGTATTGAAACCATCCGTCGAGCCATCCTCGATTGCGGGTGCATGGCGACGGTCTCGGTACGCCTGTTAGAAAACGATATCCGCAATCAGACGATTCATATTATCGATAATACGTCGCGCGAGTGGGACCGGCATTTCAGTTTTGTTTTCCATCGTGACAAACGGTTATCGCCCGCCATGAAGCAGATCCAAACGATCATGACGCACTATAAGCGGCCAACCTTCCTGAAACACGTAAAAACGGCACGCCTACAACAATAAAAAATAGCACTCAAGGCTTGCGCCAATACGCGAGAAACTCGACATTCCCCTCTGGCCCCAGCAAGGGCGAGGCGACGCATCCCAGCCATTCGAGCTTCAACGTGCCCGTACCGAAGGCGCGGATATGTTCCACCACGGCCTCGCGCACAGCAGGATCGCGCACAACCCCGCCCGGCACGTTTTCACGACCAGCCTCAAACTGCGGCTTGATCAGCGAGACGATCTCGCCGCCGGAGGGCAGCACATCCACCATAGGCGGCAGAATCAAGGTGAGGGAGATAAATGAAACATCCGTGACCGCGCGCACCGGCTGTTCGGGCAGATCAGCGGGCTGCATGTAGCGCGCATTGAACGATTCGCGCACCCAGACGCGCGGATCCTGGCGCATCTTCCAATGCAGTTGCCCGCGTCCGACATCCACAGCCATCACGCGCAGCGCGCCGTGCTGAAGCATGCAATCTGTAAAACCGCCTGTCGACGAGCCGACATCCAGACAGACCTTGTTCGTTACATCAAAGGTTGGAAAGGCTTGGAATGCGCCCTCCAGCTTATCCCCGCCGCGGCTGACAAACCGCTGGCGGGCATCCACCGTAATCAGCGACTCGGAGGGAAACTTATGTCCTGGCTTGGTCGCAACCTGGCCGGCCACGCGCACTTCACCGGCCATGATAAGCCGCTGCGCAAGCTCCTTACTCTCGGCCAACCCGGCGGCCACAACCAACGTATCGAGGCGTTCCTTCATTGACTCTTTTACCGTCTGCGGCTACGCGTCAAAACGGATGCTTGCCGCACGTCCGTGCGCAGCCAGCCCTTCGACCTCAGCAAAGGTCTCAATCGCTTCGCGCGTCTCGTCCAGATCGGCCTTGGTGAATTCGACAAAACTATGACGCCGCCGGAAATCGTCCGCCGTCAATCCGTTAAACATGCGCGCCGCGCCGCCGGTCGGTAGCACGTGACTCGGCCCGGCCACGAAATCGCCCGCGGATTCCGGGGTCCACTGCCCGATAAAGACAGCGCCCGCCGCACGCACGTCATTCACATGCTCGCGCGCATTTTCCGTCATGATCTCAAAGTGTTCCGGAGCGAACTGGTTCACCAGTTCCATGCCCTGCTTGATGTTCGGCACAACGACAAGCAGAATCCCCTCGGCGTCGACCACGCGTTCCACCATCGCCCGGCGTGGCAGCCGTGCGGTCTGCCACGCGAGTTCGTCGCACACCGCTTCAGCCAGCGCCTTCGAATCTGTCACCAGCAACGACTTCTCATAGCCGCTGCCATGTTCAGCCTGTGAAAGCAAATCAGCAGCAACCCAGGCGGGGTTCGCCTGTTGATCGGCGAGAATCGCGATTTCGCTGGGACCTGCGACCTGATCGATAGCCACATAGCCATAGACCTGACGTTTGGCAGCGGTTACATAGGCATTACCGGGACCGGCGATCTTCTGTACAGGTTGAATGGTCTTTGTTCCGAACGCCATCAGGCCGATCGACTGGATACCGCCCACGCGATAAATCTCCGTCGCACCCGCCAGCTTCAGTGCATACAGCAGCACGGGGTTGACCTGCATATCCTTGCCGCACGGCGTACAGGCCACGATCTGCTTGACCCCCGCGGCTTTCGCGAGCGTAACCGTCATCAGCGACGTCGAGGCCAACGGTGCCGTACCGCCCGGCACATAGACGCCCACGCGATCCATGGCCGAATAAAATTCACCCGTGTATCCGCCGCGTGGCGTCTGGATATACCACGGTTCCCGCAGTCCCGCCAGTGCGAACTTCAGCACCCGTTCATGGGCCTCCTGCACCGCGCGCTTGATGCGCACAGGAACCGCTTTCGTGGCAGCCGCGAGTTCTGCCGCACTGATGCGCAATTCGCTCGCTTTCAGGGTAGCGCCATCAAACTTCTTCGCGGCAGCCAGAATCGCAGCTTCACCGCGCGCCCGGACATCCGCCAACACGCTGGCCGCAGCAGTCTCGGCTGCCTCAGGAAAGGCCGGCCGCGCCAAAAACTGATCGACCGCCGCGCAACTTTTGCGAACCGACCACGCGACGATGTTGACATGTGTGGAACTCGAACCACTTTTATACTCGATTTTCATAGGCATCCTTCTCTTTCAATACATTAAGACAGCATAACGGATTTTCCCACGGTCGTCCATGCAAAGGTCACTTATACAAAAGGACTGGTGTTTAGAATAATCAAAAATAACGCGTGGGAGCCCCTACCTGGTTCCTTGTTCCATCATCACGCGAAAACCGACATTGTAGATACGTTGCCATGTGGGATATGCCAGACGATGGCTGGCGGTACAGAACTTCGGACGTTCACGCCATGATCCGCCGCGCGTAACGCGCAGTTCAGTGGCATCCGTCTCGACGCTATTGCGCGCCGCGTCTTCCACATACGGATAATCCAGATAGCGGCTCCGCGTCCATTCGCGCACATTGCCGTGCATATCGTAAAGACCCCATGGATTCGACGCATACCGCATTACGGGAACGGTTACAAAGCCAGCATCATTGACACGGCTCTCCTGCGGAATCCAATTATCGTACCGATTGTCCGGATTCTGATACCACGCTTTCTGGTAACTCTGTACATACGGATTGCCCGAGAAGTAGGCCAACATCGCATCGCCCAGATTGGCATACCGCGAAAAATCAGCATCGGCATTTCCCCACCAGAATGGCGTATCGGAACCAGCGCGGGCCGCCTGTTCCCACTCGCCTTCAGTGGGCAATTGAATAGTTTCGCCAATCAAACGGCTTAACCATGCACAAAAGGCCTGTGTTTCACACCAACTGACACGCGTAGCGGGCTGGTCCGGAAAATCCTGTTCATATCCGCTGATGCCAAACTGATACCCGTGACGATCCTCGGTGCGGCTCTCAAAGTTCGGCTGATATTCGCGCATCTGCTCATTGGTCACCTCTGAAATCAACATCCAAAATCCTGTTGTGCGATGCTGCACGGTTGCCGGGCAGGCATCGTCAGATCCACCACCGACACGATAATCGCCAGGCGGTATCCAGGCAAATTCGAAACGCACAGGATCGCACGTCTGCGCCTGAACAGCATGCTCCACCCGCACCGCTGTTCCAAAATCGAGCCGTTTCCGCCAGAGCACACGACGCTGCGCATCCATCACCACCAGACGCGCATCCTTGAGATCCTGAGCACCGGCAGCGGTCGGGACGGAGAGCACAATGCGCTCGATGGTTTGCGGCGCAGGCAGGCAGGTCTCCCACCACTCGCACATCTGCGCATCGCGCGTCGACGCAACCGTCTGCACGTTTCCGTCCACAGCCAACCGCTCGTTCATACTCAAACCATCCACGCCATCGTCGCTCATCCAGGCCTGTCCCTGCGCAGCGACATTGATGCCGTTACAGTAAATCTCAACTTCACCCAACCCGACACGTCCTGCGAATCCGCTGATTACACGAATATATGTCGCAGCGCCAGGCTCTGCGCCACCATTTACAGGCACTGCGATCATTTTTCGAACCTCTCCCCGGGGCGCACTCTGACGTTGCAGCGTCTGCGCGGCGTCTGCGTGAAGTGCGCGCGCTCCGAGCATTTGATCAACCGCTTTGGCAGGACGGAGGAGGCGTGGGCAGGCGTTTGAAATCATCGGCGGCAACTCCGGATAACGCTCCATGTCGATATCATTGTTAGCTGGCGCATAGCGAGCACGAAGCTCCTTTGCGCGCGCTGCGGTTTTGCTGACCTTGTCAGCCAGCCCGGGAATCTCACCCCAGGTGCCGAAAAAGGGTGCATTGAGATCATGCCAAGCCGCCAAACGCGCCCAGCTATCCTGATCGAGGCAGAGCCCCTGATGATGCTTCATCAACAGCTGCGCCAGTTCTGTCTGATTAAAATGATAATCCAAGGGCGTGAACATGCGTCGATCACCCTCGATCCCCGGCGTACGCAGATAGCGCCAGAGATTGAAATAGGCGTGTGTGAAATGACCGCCCTGGCCCCAATGTCCCGCCATCTTCGTCGACCAGTCCGTGAGCGGCCTATCCGGTGAAAAGTCGGGCTTTGCCTCTATGCCATCGTGGCATTCAACGCAATAGCGGTTGAGTACCGGCTGAACTTCACGCACAAAACTGAATCCGCGGGCAGGCCCCAGCCACGGCTTCAGCGCATCCGGTTTCCGGTTGAGCGGCGGGGTTTGCGGGGGTGCCATATCCTGCTGCTCATGACACCCTGCGCAGGAGATCGTCTCACCGGGCTGCCCCACCACCCACGAGCGCATCAGCTGCAAGGCCTGCCCTTTTTCATCGATCGGCTGAAGCGAGACCGTACAGTTCGCAGGAATCGTGAAGTAGGACGATCCGTCACCCGCGACCGGCGCGGTTCCGAGGATACGCTTCACATCCCACGGGCCATCCATGCCGACCGTTCCATACAGTCCTCCCATGTTGCGCCGGCTGAAATAATACTCGATGACACGAATTCCCTTAACCACGCCACGCGGTACGCCTGCGAGTCCAGGACCGGAATAGATATCCTGAATATGCACGCGCGCCTCTTTAGAGGTGAGGTCCACGCGATCCGGCAGCATGGGCGGAGGCGTCTGGCGCTTGATCGGGGCTGGCTCCAAATATGCGGAATCATCGGATTGCCGAATGAGCGTCTGGTTGTTAAAGACATCGACCAAATAAATACCCCACGGAACATCGCGCGCGGGTTTCATCGAGACCAGATGATACTTTTCAGACAATGGATAGGGATGCAGAAACTGCGGGAAGCGATTCCCGATCAGCCCGTCGCGCACAACAGGGATCGTTTTCTTACCGCGATAGGGAATTTCAGCAACCACACCAGCATCGTCGCGACGCCCTGCCGCGGAATCGAAAATAAAGAGCCGCCCTGAACGGCAGCGGTCATGATGTCCGCCCGCGACACCGATCACGCGCCGCGACTGGTTAGGCAAGGGCCGGGCAAAGAAAAATGATCCCGGGAACCACGAGCCGCTGCCGCGGAATTCACGCTGATCCGTACCGTCGGGATTCATGCTGAAGAGCATGCGCGAATTGGCATGCGCGGAATCGGTGTACTCCCACCGCTGATACAGTACGCGGCCATTGGGCAGCAAGGTCGGCGACCAGTTTGAATCCTGTTCAAAGGTAAGCTGGCGCACGCCGCTGTTGGCCGGATCCAGCCGATAGAGGCACATCATGAAATCGCCGCCGAAGGTGCAGGGAAGCCCCTGATAAACAGCCGTTGACGTGAAAATGAGCTTCCCGTCGGGTAAATAGCAGGGATCCGCATGCGCGACATCTTCGCCGTCATCGGGTGAGATCTGACGCGCAGCCGTACCGTCCAGATTCACCTCCCACAAACGGAAATTCTTTTCCTTTTCCCCCGCCATCGCAAACGCGATGCGATCCGCATTGAAGTGAAGCTCCGTGTCGATGATGGCCTGCTTGCGCGTTGGACGGAAAACAACGCGTTCGCGGATATCATCGCGCACATGTGAAAGTTCAACGATTTCATCGTCCAGATGCGCGCCGATGCCAATACTCTGCATGGTGCGCCAGTTATTAACCATACCAATCGCGCCATCCATCGCGGTCCGTGCATCCGCCTGCGGTCGCCGACGCACCGCGACGATACGATCAAACCCGAGCAGCGGATTCGCGAGCAGCGCCGCACGACGCACCTGTTCCAATCGCGTTAGCAGCGATTCCTGTTCATGCAGGTCATCTGTTTTTTCCAGTGTATTCAGCAGTGAGCAAAACTCTGTCCGATAAGACTCCCCCTTCGGATAGGCGCTTCCAAAAGTTTGGATCATATCCTCAATCGCAAGCTGGAGCGCATCCACACCCAGACCAGTCCTCCGACGCGCCACGTCCTCCGCCAAACGGCTTTCGCAATACAACGCACGCACACGTTTACAGTCTACCCAGGAGGAAACAGGAAGCTGCTGCGCGCGCTGCCGGCAGGTGGCGGACATCTGCGCACAATATCGTTCCGCCACGACGGCAGGTTTCACGCGCGATGACCAGATCGCATCGCGTTGTTCGCGTTGCATCTCCGCGTGTGCCACACGATCAGTTCCATACGTTTTCTCCAGTTGCGTCCAAATCATCTCCATGGACTCCCGCTGCGGCAGAGACGCTGCAACGCAAAACCGAACTTCACCCTGCCCCTCGCCCTTCGCAGCATCCATACCGTACCACGTCTGGAACGATGTGTAGGTGTTCGCAGGCAAAGCAAAGCAGATTTCGCTCTGCGCATGCGTGCCAAGACCATGCGCCATCGTCTGATTACCGGAAAAACGCAGGGGCTGTCCTAACGCACTCTGATTCTTCTTCAGATGGCCCCACTGCTGCTGAACCAAACACGGCGTTAAATCGGAAAGACGCGTTTTACGTCCGTCGGCAGCGACCAGACTCGCCTCCCCCCAATTGACGAGATCGTGGTTGTAATTGCCGCAATTATCGACAATCAACCACAGATTGGTCCACCCCGTGATATCCACCTCGACGCGCTGCGCCGGTTCACCGCCGCACAGGCGTGAACTTTGCCAACCATGCATCTGTGGCGCTTCCTGAACAGCAACCACCATGGCGTCAAACCACGTATCACAAGAACGGGGCGTTTCTGCGCAAACTGCACACACGAGTCCGATACTGATCGTCTGAATGATTCCCCTCATTATCGACCTCCAAAAACATGTTGCCTGTATTTAAACAAAGTTGCGACGCTGAAACAATCGTTTAACGCGTTTAATCGAAGGATTGAAAAATCAATCTCGCCTTTCATACTCAAAAGGGATACAGTGATTATCTTGGTATAGGCTATGATGATCAGAAAACAGGAACGTGTATGACGCGATCTTTTATCGTTCTGCTTGCGCTGAGTCTTACCCTGCGCACGATCGCTCAGGAAATAGGTTCAACGGAAATTGCGAAATGGAAGGACAATAAACAATCCGTCTTTCTGCTTGCCTTTGACGACAACTGTCCTTCGCATCTCGTGCATGCGATCCCAACCCTGGTAAAATATGGCTTTCCCGGGACATTCTATATCAACCCGAGTCGCCCAAGTTTCACGTCCAAAAGCGCAGTCTGGCTCACCGAGATTCCTCGCCTCCCTGGCATTGTCTATGGCAATCACACTTACTCCCATTGCGGCGCGACCAATGCGCTGCAACTGGACGTGGAACTCGCCACATGGCATACAGCCATGACACCGTGTTATGCTGATCGCGAAAAACCATTCCTCCTCTCCTTCGGCAAGCCCGGAGGCGTGCCCTGGAACGTCACAGAGGCGGAAAAATAGCGTTACTGGCCAAGTACGACCTGATCGAGCGGCCCCCTTTTCTCGGCGGTGGCATAACGATCAAGACGATTGAACAGATGCAGGCGCACGTCGATAAAGGGATGGCGAAAGGCGAGATGAACCACACCATCCGTCATCACGCTGACCTTGACCGCCCAGACTGATCCCCGACGTTATGCGTACCCGCTCACCCTGCAGACACGCGTTCCTGCGCGTTGGACGCGCTGTACCGTCGAGCAAGGAGCCACCCGCAGCATAATCGCGGTTACGAATCAGATCGTACACTATGCCGCGATTCCCAATCGTGAACCCATCCGGCTCAAACCCGCAACGCCTTAAAACACAAAAACCTGACCCCTATGAAGGAATCAGGTTTGAAATTGGTCGGAGCGGAGGGATTTGAACCCCCGACATCCAGCTCCCAAAGCTGGCGCACTACCAGGCTGTGCAACACTCCGTTGT
>CAZMLC010000018.1:34896-38289 GCA_964567125.1 uncultured Akkermansia sp. | reverse complement strand
TGTTTCAGGGATTTGAGCATCCAGGCCATATTCTTGCCCAGCACGCGCATGATCTGCACGCCTTCGCGATCCCGCAAAACATCGGCGGGGGTCGAGGCATGCACGGCGTTCCAGTATTGCGACGAGACGACCGGCATGTTGGCGATGGTGAAATATTTATTCAGCCGGTCAAAGGCGCTGCTTGCCCCTCCGCGGCGGCAGACGACGATCGCGGCGGCGGGTTTATGCGCATAGAGATCATCCTTCAGAAAGAAGGCGCGGTCCAGCAAGGCGCACAAGGCGCCATTCGGCCCGGCATAATAGACGGGCGAACCGACGATGATTCCATCCGCCTTGGCCATGGCTTCGATCAGCGTATTGACCCCATCGCCCGTCAGGACGCAGCGCTTGGTCGCACTGCACTGCGCGCAGGCGATGCAGCCATAGACGGGCTTATTTCCCAGATGAAAAAAGGAGGTTTCGATTTCCTCTTCGTGCAGCGCCTCCGCAATCACATTCAGCGCCGTAAACGTGCTGCCGTTCTGATGCGGACTTCCATTGATGAGTAAGACGTTCATGGTGTTCTCCGTGGAATTATTTTATGCGATGGGATGAAAGAGATAGAAGAAGTTTTCAAGTAGCTGTTTTTTCTTTGAGCGCAAGCGCCACGCTGAATAGAAAATTTCGTCCGCATGGTCAAAGTCGAACTGGATCGATTGCCGTAGACGGGCAGCGAAATCAGCATTGAAGACAGCTAGATTGGTTTCGTAATTCAGCATCAGGCTTCGCGGATCCACATTGACGCTGCCGATCAGCGCGACGTTGTCATCGACAATCGCCAGCTTGGTATGCATAAAGGGCGGGCGCCGTTCGAAAATGCGTACACCGGAGGTGAGCAGTGGGCTGTAAATCGCATGCGAGGCCATCTGCGTACCGAAATGATTGTTCACGCTGGGCACCAGAATGCGCACATCAACGCCGCGGAACGCCGCATGCCGCAGCGCAAGAATCAAGCTGTGCGGCGGGACAAAGTAAGGGGTTACCAGCACAACCTGTTTCTGCGCGGCATTGATGGCGGCAAAGTAAGCATCCAGTGCATGGTCCGCTTCATCGTGCGTCGGGCCGCTATTTTGTAACCGCACGACGTACTCACCTGCGATTTCAGGAACAGGGAAGT
Organism: uncultured Akkermansia sp.; assembly: GCA_964567125.1. GTDB lineage: Bacteria > Verrucomicrobiota > Kiritimatiellia > RFP12 > UBA1067 > CAZMLC01. The sequence goes on along the minus strand of CAZMLC010000018.1, from coordinate 37,133 downwards.
GCGTGGGGGTCAGCAACTCCTCCGCGGTTTCATCCGTCATGTAGAACCAATCGCGCAAAAAGGTATATTGCAGTTCCAGCACAGCGGGACCGCGCACCTCAAAGTGATAATCCAGCGTTCCGCCCTGCCGTTGTCCGGACAGGTAGACATCGTGAAAATTGACGCCGCCCAGAAAGCCCGTGGATCCATCCACCACAAGGATCTTGCGGTGGTTGCGCAGAGCAAACTGGAACTTGCCTTTAAGAATATTGGCCTGCGAAAAACCGATCACCTGTAAATTCGGAATGCCCCGATAGCGGCGGAAAAAACCGCGCCAGCGCGGACCCAGCGAGCCAAAGGCATCGTACAGCACGCGCACGGTGACGCCTGCGCGAGCACGTTCGACCAGCACATCCATCAACCGAAGCCCCACGGCATCGTCGTTTAAAATATAGGTGGAGAGGTGAATGTGATTTCTGGCCTGCGCAAGGGCATCGAACATCCTTTCCAGCGCACCGATCCCCGAGGGAATGATCTCAATCGCGTTTCCCGTGAGTAGTGCATGCGTCGGTGACAAATGCCCTAAAACATGTTCGAGCATCTTGGGTTCCGCGGCCCAGCCTGCGGTGACGGAATAATTCATTCGATAGCTGCTCACCGACGCCAAAGGACCATTTACTTGATCCTGACACGCCTTGAACGAACGGTCGGACGTCTGCTTCTTCCATGCCTTATGCGGAATCGAATTGATCCCGAAGAGGATATACGCGATGAGTCCGACAACAGGCAACGTCACGGCGATGAAGATCCACGTGATGGAGATGTGTGCCGCGCGCGGTTTTGTCAGCACATGCAGAATGATGCAAAACGCAATGATCACATGGATGATCGTACCGAGCCCGATTGACTCAGAGGTGGAGAGCGTCTGTATGTAATGGAGAACCGTTTCCATGCGCGCTTTCTTTTTTTGCGGAGGCACCGTCGCTAACGACGGTGCGCCCTGAATAGCGTTACTGTATCAATCCACTTCGTGGAGGTAAAGAGTTTTGATCCTCATTGTTGGCTTCATGATCGAGTGACAAATCCCCGACGATCTTCCAGACCTGACCATCGCGCTGAAGCGTCAGCCCGCGACCGGGCAGAGCCGCTTCGAGTCCTGCGCGAATCTGTGCGCAGGCGAAATCCTCGATCTTCTGCCAGGCTTCCTGTCGAAACCGCTCCAGCGTCACGGGTTCAATCGTCAGCACATAACCCTTGCCCAGCTGCGAGCCGAATCCCGGCGTAAAGGTGGCGGTGATGCGAAAGAGGCCATCGTTCTGCGGATTATCGGTTGCACCGTGTGGCAGGCGCGCGGGATGCCGCAGCGCGAAATCGCTGAAACGCTCTTCCAGCTGCACCGTGACGCGACGTAGCAGCTGATCCAGTTTTTCCTCCCACTCTTCCACGCGTGGATTGCGCATCGCCGCTCCCTTTTTTTCAGGACACCCAAAACGAATCAGCGGATGCTGTTGAGCACCTGCTGGTCAGCGGATCACGCACGCGTATTAACGCGTCAACCCGCTAGCGAATTCCAGCGCCAAAAGCGCATACGAGGTTGCCAGGACCGGATCGTTCTCCCACCAGCGGTTGTTCGCATTGACCCATGAACCATCGGCGTTCTGCAGTGCCAGCACTTTGCGCACGATTGCTTCACGCCAACGGATCGTATCGCGGACTTCCTCAACGCCCGAAGCGGACAAGGCCCGCGAAATGATGTTGTAGTAAAAGTAAAGGCCCTGCTGGCCCTGTCCCGGATTCTCCTCCAGCGTCCAATGCTTGCTGGCATAGTCCAACGCGGCGCGGACGCGCGGATCGTTGGGCGTCAGCTGCGCATGGATCAAGGAGAGGAGCCCCGCATAGCTAATGCTGCCGTAGGCGAGCAGCGTGATCTTGCCTTGCGCATTCGTGACGGTGCCGCCTTTAGGATCGACCGTATTGTAGGCAAAGCCGCCCTTGGTCTCGCCCTCGGTATTCTGCATGCGCTCCACATATTTCAGCGCGGAATCCCAATTGACATCCACGCGCTTCTCGCCTGCAGGACGGAAATCCTCAGCGGCCTGCGTGCGGCGCATCGCGTCGAGCGCATAGTGGGTATTGTTCAGATCCGTATAGAGGCGGCGCGCGGATTGATCGTAGCCGAAGCCGCCAGCGTGCGAATCATCGCCGTAATGCTGGGACGAGGCGATATAGGCGCGCGCCTTGAGAATCGCAGGCATCAG
>CAZMLC010000018.1:25465-34796 GCA_964567125.1 uncultured Akkermansia sp. | reverse complement strand
TGCTGGGCTTGAAGCCAGTTCACGCCCTTCTGGAGCGAGGCTTTCACCTGGCTCATCATTTCCGGAGAAAGGGTTTCTGCGCGCGCAATCAGGGTGAACCCGAGTAGTCCGCACAACCAGACTGCTTTTTTCATGACGTGTTCCTCGTTGCGCCTCCGCTCATCAGGGGGAGGCTTTCGCCTGAGTCCGCTATGCGGCGATTGGCATTGAACGCCTTAGCCGCGCACCTGTTTCTTCGTGGAAAAATCCTTGAGCATCTGGATCTCTTCCGCCCAGATATCCGGGTTAGGTGTCTCCAGAATCAGCGGCATGTTTTCAAACCGCGCATCGCCAAAGATCGCTTCAAAAGCCGGCACGCCCACGGCGCCCTTGCCGATGGATTCATGACGGTCCACATGCGCATTGAGACCGACCTTGGAATCGTTCAGATGCATGGCGCGCAGATACTGAAGGCCCACGATACGATCAAAGTTCTCGATCATCGACAGCAGGCCATCGTAGGTCCGGATATCGTGCCCCGCGGCCAGTGCATGCGCGGTGTCCAGACAGAAGCCGAGCCGCGACCGATCATCCACGGTGTCGCGGATCATGCGCAACTCGTCGAACGTTGACCCGATATTCCCGCCGCTGCCGGCCGTATTCTCAACCACCAGGACAACATCGGCAATCCGCTGGTGCGCGCGATTGATCGCCTGCCCTGTCCGCTCGCACGCGGCCTGAGGCGTAATGAGGCGCAGATGGCTGCCCGGATGAAAATTGACGTAGCGCAAACCGAGGGCTGCGCAACGCGTCATTTCATCGAGCAGGGAATCCAACGAGACGAGCTGTTTTTCGTCGTCCGGATTGGCCAGATTGATCAGGTATCCCGCATGGGGGAGCACCTGCTCAGCCGTATAGTCCCCGGCCTTCATCGCTGCGTGAAATGCCTCGATTTCAGCCTCTGCAAGCGGGGCAGCCTGCCACTGCCGCTGGTTTTTCACAAAGAGTGCAAACGCGGTTGCACCGAGCGCCCGCGCATGCGCAGGTGCCTGCGAAACTCCACCTGCTGCGGAGACATGTGGGCCAATCCAATACATACGTTACTCTGCCTCTGCGCCGCTGGGCCCGGCCTTGCCGATGGCCGGCGCCGGTTCGGCATTGATCTTCTCAATGATCTGATCGACGATTTCCGGATGGGTACGCAGAAACTCCGTCGCCGCCAATGCGCCCTGGCCGATCTGTTCCGTGCCGAAACTGATCCACGAACCGCGCTTGGTCACGACGTTGCGCGCCAACGCGGCATCGAGCACGGAGCCTTCCCACGAAATGCCGCGGGCATAGAGGATATCGAATTCCGCTTCCGTGAAGGGGGGCGCCATTTTGTTTTTCACGACCTTGACGCGCGTACGGTTCCCCACGACCGTGCCGGCTGGATCCTTGATCGCGCCGATGCGCTGAACATTCAGGCGCACGGAGGCGTAGAACTTCAGCGCCTTGCCGCCCGGGGTCGTCTCCGGATTGCCGAACATCACGCCGATCTTCTCACGCACCTGGTTGGTGAAAATGCAGAGGGTCTTGGTCTGCGCAATCACGCTGGTCAGCTTGCGCATGGCCTGCGACATCAGACGTGCCTGCAGGCCCATGTGAGAATCGCCCATGTTGCCGTCGATTTCCGCCTGCGGGGTCAACGCGGCCACGGAGTCGATCACGATGACATCGAGCGCGCCGCTCTTCACCAGCTGCTCGGTAATCGTCAGCGCCTCTTCACCCGAATTCGGCTGGGCGACCAGAAGGTCATCCAGATTGACGCCGATACGGCGCGCATAGTTGGGGTCGAGCGCATGCTCCGCATCCACAAACGCCGCCAGTCCGCCGCTCTTCTGCGCGCAGGCGATCACGTGCAGCGCCAAGGTCGTCTTGCCCGAGGACTCCTGACCGTAGCACTCCACGATACGGCCGCGCGGCAGCCCGCCGATACCTAACGCTAAATTCAAGGAAAACGCCCCGGTTGAAATAATCGGGACCTTCTTGGCTGCCTCCGCATCGCCCATGCGCATGATTGCGGAATCACCAAACTCCTTGCGGATCTGACTCAGCACGGCATCCAGCTGCGAACTCGTTTTTTTCTCGGCCATTCTAACCTCCCAGCATTGTTAAAAGAATAGCTCTCACTTTAGCAGAACAACACCCCTGGCGCAATACCTGGATTTAATTACTATGCAAAAAACAGCCTCATACCTTTTTTTCTGAAAATATTAAAATCGCACGATCGCCTTAGCTCTGAAGGACGGTCTGTTTATTGCGATACTCGCGCATGGTGCACCCCATCTGTTTTTTAAAGACGCGCCGCGCGTGCGTTTCGGTACGGCACCCGCATTGCTCGCAGATTTCGTTTATACATAACGATGTGCTGATCAATAACTTGCAGACGCGTTCAAGCCGTATTTTCTGCATGGCCTCTAAGAGGGAACAGCCATACGCGACGCGAAAACGCATTTCGAGCAACCGGCGTGAAACATTCAGGTGGCGCACAATATCCGCAATCGCGATCCCCGCCCCCGAGTTAATGCGGATAAATTCATAGGCCCGCTTCGCAAGAGAGTCGTGCACGCAGGTCTCCGTACGCGTTGATTCGCGCACCACCACCCCCTTGACGCCGTATGCATAAACCTTTTGCTTCAGCGGAATGCGCCGCATCTGGCGGTCAAGCAGTTGCGCGGCCATGAAGCCCGCCCCAGTAAAATCGCATTGAATGCTGGAAAGGGTCGGCGCGATACCGTTGCAGACGATCTCGTCGTTATCGACCCCGAGCACGACCACATCCTGCGGAATGCGCAATCCCGCTTCGGCGCAGGCGTTGATAACGTGCAGCGCATTGATATCCATGGCAGCGAAAACGCCCACGGGTTTGGGCATCTCCCGCAGCCAGCGGATCAACTGCGCGTTGTTTGCGCGCCACGATTCCGATGTCTGCTCCGGATGCAGCGCGCTGCAGGTAAATCCCGCAGCCTGAATCCCAGCCTGAAAGGCGCGATCGCGCAGCAGCGACCAATTGCGGTGCAACCGGTCGCCGTAATACCCAAAGTGTTGCATGCCGAGCCCCAGCAGATGCTGCGCCGCCAATTGTCCGACCGCCTCGTTGTCCAGCAAGACCCGCACTTTGTTGCGCAACGGCGATGTCGCGTGCACCGTCTCATCGAGCGGATCGAAAAGCACCATGGGTTTGCGCAGGGGATGCAGAAAACGCGCGTAGGGGTGCAGCATCTGCCCGACAATCAGCCCGTCATAACCCTGCCAGTCGCGCAGCGTCTCCGGACGGATCTCGCCCGTCACCTGCTGAATAAGCTGCAGATGCCACGGTCCGTGAATGTGCGCATAATTGAAGACGCCCTGGACGCGCTCGCGGCCCGACTGCACAGACGTCTCCTGAATGACCAGCACATGCGGCAGATGCTTAAGAATATACATGATGCTCCACCTTACCATTTTCCAGCGCCTTTATTCAATGGCCATTTGCGCAAAATGTTCCTTGCTTTTTGCGCAAATGGCTATTGTTAAACCTTGACGCATGTGCCACAATGACAGGGTCTTTTCAAGCGGTCGGATCGTTTATTTAAGGGAAAACTGAGAGCCAATCGCGAAAACTAAAATAGGAATGCACGAACCATGAAAACAACAGTGCTGTTCTTTTTCAGCGTGTTCCTCTCGCTCGCGGCCTCTGCGCGCACGCTGGCGATTGCGGAGCTGGGCGCCACACCCGACGGGACCACGGATAACACGGCCATCATCCAAAAGGCCATCGATACCTGCGCAGCAGAGGGCGGCGGCACCGTGCTCGTCGCGGGCGGCACCTTCATGACCTATACGCTCTACCCGAAATCGAACGTGCGCATCCAGATCGAAGCCGGCGCAACGCTCAAGGGCGGACCGGATCCGCTGAAATATCCCGAATTTGAAGCCTCGCCCTACTGGAAAAGCGAACGCGCACTACGCTTTAACCGCCGCGCCATGTTCTACGCGGTCAATCAGCGCAACATCGCGATTTCGGGCAAAGGCACGATCGATGGCAGTTCGGAACTTTTCCACCATGAGGTCTCGCCTGGCGTCTGGAAACGTAACCACGACCAGCAGATCACGGGCCGCAACATCCTCTTTGTGGGCTGTAAGGACGTTGAACTCTCGGACATCTTGATCTATCATCCCTCGGGCTGGAGCATGTGGATTCTCGACTGCGACCGCGTGCAGATCCACGCGATCAAGGTCGAGACGCACCGCCTCTTCCCCAATGGCGACGGCATCCATCTCGGCTCCTGCCGCGATGTGACCGTGAGCGACTGTATCATCGACAGCGAGGACGATGCCCTGATCCTGCGCGCCTATCAGGAGGTGCTCAACGAGCCGAAGGCCCTGGAGCGCGTGGTGATCGCGAACTGCATTTTGCGCAGCAGCCGCGCCTGCGCGGTGCGCGTCGGCTGGACCGGCGACTATGAGATCCGCGACTGTTCGCTGAGCAACATCATCGTTCCCTTTGCGCAGCTGGGTATTCAGATGTGGCTGCCCAGCTGGCATCCCGTGCAACCCGACCCGGTGCGCGGACCGCTCGGACCGCCTCCGCCGCCGGAGGCGTCGCTCAAACCGTTCGCCATTGAAAACCTGCGCTTCAGCCATTTCACGCTGGTATCCCCCAACGAATCGATCCGCATTGAATTTCCTGCGGACGCCAAGGTCAGCCGCGTCAAAGACCTCTACTTCTCCGATATGAAAATCACATCCGGTGCCTATCCTCATGTTGCGGTGAAGCCTGCGGACAACGTCAGCGATATCCACTTCAGCAACGTGGAATTCTTCCTGAAGCGCGACGCCACCTTTCAAGCCAAACGCTTTCCCGATATTGCCTGGTTCCGCAACGTTAAAAATGCCACCTTTGACAACGTGCGCTTCGTCGACGAAGCGCAGGAAGCGACAGCGATCACCACTCCATAATTTTCACGCCACCGCGTAGACTGTTAACACAAGGAAATAGACGCATGAAGACTGCACACCTCATACTGACCTCGGTTGCCACTGCCACACTTGCTTTTGCGCAGGTGATCGACAACACCCCCACCCGCGTGCAGACGCCGCTCGATCCCGGACTTGTCCGCATCGGGACGCTCCAACCCAAGAGTGTCCATGAAATCTCCACCTCCAAATGGCTGCTCGGCTGCGAAACCATTGATCGCGAATACTCCGATTACCATGCCTGGAAAAGCTATCTGCCGGCCCTGGGCATCCGCTGCATCCGCCTGCAGGGCGGCTGGGCGCGCACGGAAAAAGACAAGGGTATTTACGACTTTGCCTGGCTCGACAGTATCATCGACGATGCGCGCAGCCGCGGGCTCTCCATCTGGCTGGAGACCAGCTACGGGAATCCGATCTATGCAGGCGGTGGCGGACGCACGCTGGCGGGCGGCATGCCCACATCGGCCGAAGCGCTTGCCGCCTGGGACACGTGGGTAGGATTGATGGCCAAGCGCTACAAGGGGAAGGTGGAGGAATGGGCGGTCTGGAACGAACCGGAGCTGCACGGCGCGAACAACGTCGACATCATCGTGGATTTCAGCATCCGCACGGCGGAGATCATCAAGCGCGAGATCCCGGATGCGCGCATCTCGGGACTCTCGATCTGCTATCCGAAAGATGCGATTGTCGAGCCCTTTGTCAAGGCGCTGAAGGAACGCAACAAAGAACATCTCTTCAGTAAAATAGCCTATCACGCCTACACCCGAAATCCAGATACGGTTTATCCCGATGTGCTGAAAATCAAAGCGATCGTGCAAAAGTACACGCCGAGCATCGGCCTGCGCCAAGGTGAAGCTGGTGTCGAATCCGAATACTGTGTTTCCGGAGCGCTCTCCAAATACCCCTGGACTGAGGTCACGCAGGCCAAGTGGAATGCGCGGCGCATGCTCGGCGATCTGGGACACGGTGCGGATAGCCTCGTCTTCACCGCAGCGGATCTCGACTACCGCACCACGCATTTCCACAACGGTCTCGTGCGGTACGGTCTTCTGAAGACCGCGGGTGCCACGGAAAACTTCCGCGTGCTGAAGGTCAAGAATTCCTACTACACCGTGCAAAACATCGTCTCGGTTTTTAACGACGCCGTCATACTGAATGAGCAGGCCGCAATCACAGCGACCTCTTCGGTTCCTCTGGCCGCCTTCTGCTATCAGGACAAGGCCACGCAGACGCCGCTGTGCGTCTTCTGGAACAAGGGCGTTGTGCCGTCCAATACCTTCCAGACCGTCAGCGCGATCATCGCCTTTCCCGGTGCACCACTAGAGGAACCGGTCTGGGTCGACGTGCTGAGCGGCGCGGTCTTTGCAATCCCCAAGCAGAAGATGTCCTGCTCCAACAATGAAATCCGCTTTGAGAATATCCCCGCCTACGATTCACCCGTCTTCATCACGGACAAAAAGATCCTGACGCTCCAGCCGTGGTTGCAGTGAGGAGAATGGGGAAAAAGGATGACCTTTTTGACCAGAATGACGGTGTTACCCGTAAAGTCAACACGGTCAACCTGGTCCACCTTACGCCAGCGCGTGGAGCATCAGCATGGCATAGGTCACGCCGGACTGGAATTGATCGAGGCCGAACGATTCGTTCGGGCAGTGGATCTTATCCTCTTCGCGTCCCCAGCCGACCAGTAGCGGCGCAGCGCCGGAAATTTCGCGCAAGGTGGCGATGATCGGAATCGAGGCACCCTCCCATTGGTAGACCGGACCGCGCGGATCCATTTCCAACAGAACCTCTTCGGCCAGACGGAAGACCGGGGAGTTGACGGCTAACCGGAAGCCCGGCGCACCGCGGCAGGCCTCGCTGATCCAGACCTTCATGCCAGCCGGGCAGTGTTCCTCAAGGTGCTTCTGTATGGAGGCAAAGGTCTCCACGGGCTTCTGCCCCGGCACGAGGCGCGTACTGAGTTTGGCGAACGCCGTGGAGGGAATCACGGTTTTCGATCCCGGGCCGCCATATCCGGAATGGATGCCGTTCACCTCGATCGTGGGCAGAAAGCTGCCGCGCATCACCTTGCTTTTCCCGTGCTGTCCACCGGCAGGCGGGCAGCCGATCTCCTTTTCATAGGCTTCATCCGTGATATCGCCCTCTTCCGCGCGGGCAAGCTCCTCCTGAGAAGGCATCGCGATATGGTCGCAGAACCCCTCCACCGCGATCGAGCCATCCGGATTGTGCAGCGTCGCGAGCAGGCGCGCAAGGCCCAGCGCCGGATTGGGCGCAATGCCGCCGTGGTGACCGGAATGGAGGTCGTACCCCGGACCGGAAAGGTTGACGGTGAAATGCTGAACGCCGCGCAGACCGGCAACAATCGCCGGACGATTATCGGGACCGCATCCCGTATCGCTCACCATCATGACATCCGCGCTGAGGCGTTCATGCAGGTGTGGGGCAAGCTGCGAGAGCGTTTCGCTGCCGCTCTCCTCCTGGCCGTCCAGCACGATGCGCAGCGTGGGCAGCGCAGCACCGGATTCGATCAGCGCCTTGACGCCGACGAGAAACGAAAACATCTGGCCCTTATCGTCCTGCGCACCGCGCGCATAGACACGGTTGTCTATCAGCGTCGGCTCAAAGGGCGGGGTCTTCCATTCATTCAAGGGGTCTTCGGGCTGAACATCGTAGTGGCCGTAAAAAAGTACGGTACGCATGGACTGCGCACTGGGACGTTCCGCAACCAGGATCGGCACCGGAAGCCCTTTCTCCGGTGTCATGATCTCCACGTCAAAGCCAAGGGGTTTAAGATACTGCTTCACCCAGGCCGCGGCGCGGGCGCAGTCGCCCAGGCGCTTGGGATCAGCGCCGACAGAGGGGATGCGCAGAAAGTCAAAATAGTCCTTCAAGATCGCTTCGCGATGGTGATTAACGTAGTCAAGGGCGATGTTTTTATGCATGGTCAGGACTCCCCGTATGTGGGTCAGTAAAAACAAAACCGTTGATAAAGGGACGAACCCTCTATCAACGGTTAAAATGGAGGCACGAAGCGGAATCGAACCGCTATACAAGCTTTTGCAGAGCTCTGCCTAGCCATTCGGCCATCGCGCCAAAAATTACTTCTTCATCCCTTGACGCAGACGTGCTTGCACGCGTTTGTTATACGCGTCGCGACGTTGACGTTTCAGGCGTTTTCTTAATTGTTGTCCCATAAGAGCTTTGAACTTTAGCAAAACAGGGCTCCCCTGTCAACCGCTCTTCTTGTTTTTTGAAATTTTTTGACGCTGATCGATGGGGAGTTCCCCTTCTCTAAGAAGTTGTGTTACATGTATAGGCCGCCTTGTTTTTTGCTCAGCGATCCTGTAAATTTATATGCAATTCATTATACGTGTGTGTTTTTTAAGGAGAGTTTACATGCAATCACTACGCGTGGCAGGCATGATCATATTGGCCGTCGCAGGAGGCGCGCATCCGGGATTCGGCCAACAGTACTATTTTTCAAATAGCGGAGGAACCCAGGTTTGGAATTCCGCCTCCGCAAACTGGAGTGCCGCAAGCGGTGGCCCTTACGATACGACATGGGCCGGCGGGGATGCGATCTTCGAAGGAACGGCAGGAACGGTTGTTGTCGATTCTGTTTTCGCCAATTCGCTCACCTTCACCCTCACAGGGTACAAACTGACGGGGGGGATCGCTCACGCTTACCGGACCGACGAACACGGTCATGGCGGGCAGTGTCACGAACGCGGCGACGCTTTCAGGCACAGCCGGATTAGTCAAAACCGGCAGCGGCACGCTGGTGCTCGCCGCCACGACCAATCTCTATTCGGGCGGTACGATTGTTGAGGGCGGCACGCTGCAGATCAATTCAGACGGCCAGCTCAGCGCGGCCGGCGAGAGTCTTACACTGGCAGGAGGCACATTCCGCAATATATCGCCCTTGAACACCACCTATCGTCCGCTGACATTGGGCGCGGGGGGGCGGCACGATCAACCTCGGGTATTATCTCAATTACAACGGTCCGATTACCGGTGGGGCAGGACTCTTTGTCAGCGGCAGCGATTTCATTTTAACGCCGCCTTCCGCCAACGACATCGGAACGATTACGATGTCCGGTTCGCGCCTCTTCATCAACAATCCGAATGCGATGGCCAACAACATGTCCATCCTCCTCACCAATACGGCGCGGCTTGCATTTCAAAGTTCCGCCCCGACCTCATTCACCAATCCGGTGACCTTCGTTAGCGGCTGCGGATTCTGCGCGCGCATCGGCAACATCACGCTCAACACGACCAATTGCGCCTTCCCCTCATCCGGTTCGTTCACGTTCAATGTCGACGACGCCTACACCTTCCCCGTGCAGGT
>CAZMLC010000018.1:0-25365 GCA_964567125.1 uncultured Akkermansia sp. | reverse complement strand
CATCCGGTTCGTTCACGTTCAATGTCGACGACGCCTACACCTTCCCCGTGCAGGTGGAGCGGGCAAGCCGAGTCTCATCAACCTGCAAGGGGTCATCACCGGTGCCGGAGCGATCACGAAATGGGACACGAATACGGTGCTGATGCTCTCGGGCGCGAATGATTTCAGCGGCGGCACGTCGCTCACCTCCGGGCTCCTGCTGCTGGGTCACCCCAATGGCCTGGGCACAGGCCCTGTCAACCTGAGCAACGGCGTGCTTGACCTCAATGGCAATAGTGCAACGATCGGTGCGCTCAGCGGCACAATCACCGGCGCGATCGTCGATCTCAGCGCAGGCGCTGGCACGAACACCTTGACGATCGATCAGGCCACATCCAGCACCGCGACGTGCGCGCTCTCGAATGGTTTAAACAAGACGATCGCGCTGACGAAAACAGGCGCAGGCATCCTGACGCTTAACGCCACCAACACCTTCCAGGGTGCCGTCACGGTCAACGGTGGCACGCTGCGCATCGGTGTCGCCGCAGCCCTGACCAACACTGTCGCGCTTATTACGGTCAACAACGGCGGCACGCTCGACCTCTATTCGCAGAGCCTCAACAACGGTTCGCGCAATGTTGTGATTGCCGGACCAGGCGCCGCGGGACAGAGCGGCGCACTCGTCAACACCGCGAATGGCGCCGAAGCGCAAGTGTACACGCTCACGCTGGCGGAGGATGCGACCGTGGGCACCACCGGCAACAAGCTCAACATCTATGGCACACTCAACGGCAACGGACACGTCCTCTCCGTAGGGGGAGTAGGTGAAATCAACATCCGTCCGAACAACGCGTTCAGCAATCTCGCCGGGATCACGATCAATTCCGGACTTTTGCGTCTCGAAAGCAGTCAGGGCTGGACCGGCACGTATACAGTCAACGCCAACGGTAGACTCGATTCCTACGGCGCAAACCGCATCGAAGCCGGCAACGTCTTCCTCAACGGCGGCACGCTCCTCAATGGCGGAACAGGGCAGATGCCCGCCTTCTGGACGGGCACCTTCAGCCTCGCCGGGACAGGTCGCATGGACACCGCAGGCGGTAACATCGCGCTTTCGAACGCAGTGACGGGGGCCGGTGCACTCATCGTTACAGGAACCAACACGCTGACGCTGTGCGGAACCAACACGTTCAGCGGCTGGCTCTGCGTCTCCAACGGAACCGTCACGCTGAAGAACGCTGCGCTGGCGCACGCCAATATAACCGTAGTCAGCAATGCGGTTCTCAACGGCAACGGCACGATCCACGCGCGCATCGCAGAGGGTGTCGCGGAGCGCGCAACCATCAAGGGGTCATTCAATCTGGACGGCTTCGCCTTGGATCTGGATGTCTCTGGAACCCTGCAAGGCGGAGCGCCCTTTACGCTGTTTGAAGCAACGGAGGGCGGCACCCTGAGCGGCCATTTCCAGCAGCTTCTCGACGTGCCCGCAGGCTACACGATCGCGTACAAGGGAAACACGGTCCAGCTCGTCTGCGCGGGTACGATCTTCAGCCTTCGTTAACGGTGCGCAGCGTCCATCGGCTCACGGTGCCGACGCGCACAAACGATCTGTTTTTAGCGCAACACCCGCCATTAATTTTCTATGGAAATTTGTTGCAGTCACATGTTTCTATCGGTATACTATAGCGCCAACTTTCGCAGGGTTAGTGCCTATTGCATATGCCGGATTGCAGAAAGTCAACGAATGAGAAGAGGGTAACCATCATGGCCTGCAAGAAAACAGCCAAATGCGCCTGTAAGACGACTGCCAAGCCGACAGCTAAGAAGGCTGTTGCTGTTAAACTGCCGACACAGCACAAAGAGTTGCTGGCGTGGGTAAAGGATTTCGCTAAACTCGCTCAACCCAACAATGTGGTGTGGTGCGATGGCTCGAAGAAAGAATACAAGGAACTCTGCGACCTGATGGTCGAAGCAGGTGTTTTCACCAAGCTGAATGCCAAGAAGCGTCCGGGCTGCTATCTGGCGCGTTCGCACTGGTCGGATGTGGCGCGCGTTGAAGACCGCACCTACATCGCCTGCTCCAAGAAGGAAGACGCCGGCCCGAACTGCAACTGGATTGATCCGACGGAACTGAAGACCACGATGACGGGTCTCTACAAGGGCTGCATGAAGGGTCGTACGATGTACGTCATCCCCTTCTCCATGGGTCCTGTCGGTTCGGATATCGCCAAGATCGGCGTGGAAATCACCGATTCCCCTTACGTGGTGGTCAACATGCACATCATGACCCGCGTGGGCACCAAGGTTCTGAAGGAACTCGGCGAAAACGGCGAATATATCAAGTGCCTGCACTCCATCGGCGCTCCGCTGAAGAAGGGTCAGAAGGATTCGACCTGGCCGTGCGCACCGATCGAGAAGAAGTACATCGCGCACTTCACGGAAACCAAGGAAATCTGGTCGTTCGGTTCGGGTTACGGCGGCAACGCGCTCCTCGGCAAGAAGTGTCTGGCGCTCCGTATTGCCTCCTACCTCGCCAAGAACGAGGGCTGGTTGGCTGAGCACATGCTCATCCTGAAGCTCACCTCGCCGGATGGCAAGATCTACAATATCGCGGCGGCCTTCCCGAGCGCCTGCGGCAAGACGAACCTCGCCATGATGGAGCCGAAGCTGGAAGGCTGGAAGGTTGAGACCATCGGCGACGATATCGCCTGGATGAAGATCAAGGAAGATGGCCGCCTCTATGCGATCAACCCGGAAGCAGGTTTCTTCGGCGTCGCACCCGGCACCTCGATGAACTCCAACCCGAACGCCATGCGCACGATCACGAAGAACACGATCTTCACGAACTGCGCGCTGACCGACGATGGCGACATCTGGTGGGAAGATATGGGCGTGGATGCTCCGGATCACCTGATCGGTTGGAAGGGCCAGGATCTCTCCGTCAAGCTCAACGAGAAGGGCAAAAAGGTCTATGTCAACGCCAAGGGCGAAGAAGAAAAGGCCGCTCATCCGAACGCACGCTTCACCGCTCCTGCGGCGCAGTGCCCGGTGATCGCCGCAAACTGGGAAGACCCGGTTGGCGTACCGATTGACGCATTCCTCTTCGGCGGTCGCCGTCCGACCACGATTCCGCTCGTGAACCAGGCCAAGGACTGGACGCACGCGGTGTTCATGGGCTCGGCCGCAGGTTCCGAGACAACCGCAGCCAACCTGAGCGCAGTCGGCGTTGTCCGTCGCGATCCGATGGCCATGCTGCCGTTCTTCTCCTACAACACGGCCGATTACTTCCTGCACTGGCTCACGATGCCGCTGCGCACCGATGCGAACAAGCTCCCGAAGGTGTTCTTCACCAACTGGTTCCGCAAGGATGACAAGGGCTTCATGTGGAATGGCTTCGGTGACAACGCACGCGTCCTGAAATGGGTCTGCGAGCGCATCGAAGGCAAGGCCAACTATGTTGAAGCCGCCATCGGTTACCTCCCGAAGGAAGGCTCAATCGACATGACCGGTTATGTTGACAAGAACCGCGATGCAGCCTGCCTCAAGGAGACCATGAAGCAGCTGACCACCGTGGATGCCGAAGGCTGGAAGACGGAGATCAAGACCGTTGAAGAGTCCTACGCGAAATATGGCAATCGCATGCCGTATGCGCTGAAGGCGAAACTCGCGGAGATCACCGCAGCCCTCAATAAGTAATCGTTCTACGATACTTTACACACGACGCGTCTGGGTTTCCAGACGCGTCTTTTTTTTGCTGCACGCCTCACGCATAAATAAAAACGTCGGAACCCTGTTAAGGATTCCGACGCGTTTAACCGCATGCGCGAAGCGTTGAATTACTTGACGATCGCCACAACGGTTCCTGCCTCGACCTGCTGCTGCGTATGAACCTTGATCGCGGTGAGCGTGCCATCGTCCGGCGAAATCAGCGGGCTTTCCATCTTCATGGATTCGAGCACCATGATCGTTTGTCCCTTCCTGACGAAATCGCCGACCTTCTTCTCGATTCGCAAGATCAGCCCCGGCAACGGCGTAATCACGGGCTTGTCTTCCAAGTTACCCGTTGCACTTTCAGCGCGCAACGAAGAGCCCGTGGGAACAGCCTTCGACTTAAAGGTGTAGTTCTGACCATTCACAACCGCGGTTGCGCCGTCAATCTTAACCTCATACTCATTGCCGTTCAGGGTAATAATATAATTCGACCCCTTGGGGACCTCCTCGTTCGAATGTACAACCTTTTTCTGTTTTTCCACCGGCATGTTCTTGCGTACACCGACCGTGCCTTCGCCCTTCAGGAAGGCAATGCCCTTCTCCGCGCAGCAGGCGGCAATAAAGACATTCTCGTCCGTAATCGGCAGAGCAGCGGCTTCAAGCATCTTTGTCGCCGCAGGAGCGCCTTTCTTCGGATCACGGTCATTGATCGCCAGAGGACTTTCGGTCGTCGGCTCAAGCTTAAGCTGTTCCGCGGCGATCTTGACAACCGCGGCATCCGGCGCCACCGGCGTCTTGCCGAAATAACCGAGAACCATCTTGCCGTAACCCGGCGCGATCTTTTTCCACTTGCCGAACATCACGTTGTTGAAGGCCTGCTGAAAATAGAACTGCGAGACCGGCGTCACCGAGGTGCCGAAACCGCCCTTCGCAACCGCTTCGCCCATGGAGGCAATAACCTCTGGATACTTGTCCATCAAGCCATTGTCGCGCAGCATCTGCGTGTTGGCAGTCAGAGCGCCGCCCGGCATCGGGAAGAAGGGAATCAACGCTTCCACCGAGGTCGCCTCAGGTGGAAGGAAGTAATCCTTCATTGCATCCTTCAGACTCTGGCGGAGCTTGATCACTTTATTCACATCAATGCCCAGATCGTAATCCGTGCCGCGCAAGGCGTGCCACATGGTCAGCAGATCGGGCTGACAGGTTCCCCCGGACACCGGCGCCAACGAGAGATCAAGCGCATCCACGCCCGCCTCGACAGCGGCCCGGTAACACACCGTGCCGGTTCCGGCAGTCTCGTGCGAATGGAAGGTGAATTTCACCTGATCGCCGAGGAACTGCCGCGCGAGACGAATCGTATCAAACACTTTTTGCGGACGGCTCGTGCCGGAAGCATCCTTGAAGCAGATGCTGTCGTATGGGATGCCGGCCTCAAGGATCTTCTTGAGCGTCTCAATATAGAACTCCGGCGTATGCGCGCCTTCGCATCCCGGCGGAAGTTCCATCATGGTGATGCACACCTCATGCTTCAACCCGGCCGCCTTAATGCACTGCCCCGAATAGATGAGGTTGTTCACATCATTCAGCGCATCGAAGTTACGGATGGTGGTCATGCCATGCTTCTTAAAGAGATCCGCATGCATCTTGATGATATCGCTCGGCTGCGAATCAAGGGCAATCACGTTGATACCGCGCGCCAGCGTCTGCAGGTTTGCGTTCGGCCCTGCGGCCTTGCGGAAAGCGTCCATCACATCAAAGGCATTTTCATTGCAATAGAAGAAGGGCGACTGGAACATGGCGCCGCCCCCGGCTTCGATATGCTCAATGCCTGCTTGCGCGGCCTGCTCGACAACAGGCAAGAAATCTTTTGAAAAGACACGCGCGCCATAGACGGATTGGAAACCATCGCGGAACGCGGTTAACATGAATTGAATACGTTTTTTCATAAGCGTGATAGACCTCGATTACTTGGATGATTGTACAATCGCTATAACGGCAGCGACATCGGACTCATCGCTGAAAACCAGCGTGTCCGCATCAGAAGCGGGTTTCAGCGGAGCTGAAAACTTGTCCAACAAAAAGGTCATCAATTTAACGATAACCGCCACCAATAGTGAAATGATAATGGTTACTAAAGTTGTAACCAACGAAACTGTTAGTCCACTCATACGTCGTTTTCCTATTTAATGATGCTGCAGAATACACCCGCAATGATGGCCGTCGTGATCACGCCCATCACATTCGCACCCAACGCATACTGCATGATAATGGCATGCGGATTATCCTTCTGAACAATCTTCTGTGCCACTTTTGCGGTGGTCGGAACGCAGCTCACACCCGCAATACCTACGACAGGATTGACCTTCTTGCCTGTGCAATAATAGGCAACATACCCGCCCAGGATGCCTCCCACGCCCGAAAGCAGCAGCGAGAGCATACCCAAGAGCAGCAGCGGCAACACCTTCGGATCAAAGATCGTATTGGCTTCACAGAGAATGCCCAGCGTCAAGCCAAGGAACATCGTCGAGAGATAGAGAACCGGACCGTTCAGCAGTTCTTGGAACTGCTTGATCCCGCTTTCGCGGATCACAATGCCGAAAAAGAGGCAGAAGAGCAGCGGCGCTGCCACGGGAAGCAGAAAGCAGAGAATAACACAGCAAACAACCGCAAAGACCATCTTCTGTCCCGATGTAAACTGGCTCGACTTCGAATCGTAGGGCATCACGGTACCACGGACTTTGCTGCTGGGAATCATCAGACGAACCAGATACGGATACCCGCCATATGCAAGCCCAAGATAAAGATAGGCCACAACCGCGATCGGCACGAAAAGCTCCGGCGCTAATTTGAGCGAGGTAAAGAGCACCATCGGTCCATCCGCCCCGCCCACAACGGAAATCGCGGCCGCCTGCTTGACGGTATATCCGAAATACTGGGCAATCGGCAAGGTAAAGATCGTGCCAAATTCCGCGAAGAGCGCCAGCACGATGCTGAGGAACGGACGCGCCATCACAAATCCGACATCCAGTAACGAACCAATGCCCATAAAGACGAAACACGCGATGAGCCCGTTGGAAAAGGTGAACGTGTAGATCGGCTGCAACCAGTCAATACCCATGATATACATCAGATCGGACGCGTTCTTAACAGCGTCATGACCTGATCCCGCCTGCGCTTCCAGAAAGAGCGTTCCCAGACCACCATGCAGACTCAACGGGTCGAACATCATCACCGATGCATTGATGACCGCCATTCCCAATCCCATCGGAATCATCAACAGCGGCTCAAGAATACCTTTTTTGCCCAAATAGATGAGCGTCATCCCCAATGCGATCAGACCCACGCGGGCCAGAACCATCTGAGGCGAGGAATGAAGAATCGCTTCAATTCCCTGAAATGCACTTAAAAACATATCCCAAGACATGTATGCTCCTTTACAAACCCAATAGAAATACTGAAATTTTCTCCGTAATTTCTGTTACGGAATAACCAAAGCTGGTTTTATGATGCTACAGAACGGGTAGAACAATGGACGTCAAAGCCATTGCTTACCCGGATGATTATGCAGAGACGGACGGCAAGTAAAAGCCATTTTCCGATTGGACCCATTCATCGATCATCCCGCACATTTTGACTGGTCTTTTGACTATATTATACGACCAGCGCATACACGACATGATGCCATATTTTCGCAACAACCGAATAAAGGCGAGAGTGATAACTTGCCGCCATTTACGCCATTTTTCTTGGAGAATCTTTTTGACGGAGACGCGCGTGAGCACAAAGATCGGCTTCTGATTATTACCCTGCAGCGGAAGGAGGCGAATGATCGCCGTTGAACACCAAACAACGAGATCCTTGATTAAGGAATAAATGGATTCCTGTCGACTGAATGTCAACAAACGGGTTTTCATAGAAGTCTCACAAAATGATCACTGCACCAGCAACCATTTTCCTGCCGCGCGGACGTCTTTCCTTGTTGAAGTCATTCATCTGCCACCGATGCTCACCCGGAATCAGAAACGCCTGAACCGTAATCGATGTTCGCGTACTTATATCAAAGCTGACCTCGGCATGCAAATAAAAACGATATTTATTTCAACCTCTGGTCAGGGATTTGTAACATGCCCTTTGGCCAGAGCCTGTTTCAAGCACGCCACGGAGAACTCCGGCAGCTCGGCTTCGTTCCAGATTTCGCCAATATTTTCGAGGTAATGAGCGTCCGAAGCGCGCAAAACAGGCAGGCCGCAAAGCTTAGGCAGCCAGTCGGCTTTGGCGCTGTAACGAGTCAGCTCAACTGCGTCGAAACGCTCCTCACCCGAGAGCGCGCCAAGCTGCGAAAAAACGCTGAACGTAGGCCGATCAACGTGGCAGGCGATAAAAAGCCCGCCAAGGCCATGCACCAGTTGCTCGACCTCAGGGAGCGATAACCGCGTCGGCGCGCTCAGCAGACGCCACTCCATCTCCACGATCTCCTCGTCCACCGTGACAACGGGTTGATCGCCAAAGACCTCGGGCTGATTGACGCGCTTGGGCAATGCCGCATAAACATGCTCGGTCATCCGCTGCGCCTGTTCCAGGGTGTCGAACGCGGCGAGGACGTGCACTTCTTCCGCCGTTGTAATCTCCAGACCAAAGAGGCAGGCCATCGCCGACCGCGCACACGCCTCCGCCAATGCGGGGCAGTTGCGCGCAGTATTGTGATCCGCAATCATGATCGCATTGAGCCCTGCGGCTTTGGCGGCTGCAACAATGGCAGACGGCGAGTTCATCAGATCCCCGCACGGCGAAAGACACGAGTGGATATGCAGATCAAACCGATAAATCATGACATACCCAGAATTTTGGCCACCAGACAGCTCGCCTCAAATTGATTCTTGCTGGTCCGTAAAAGCGCAACGTTCTCCGCCCGCGCCGCATCCAGCATCTCCTTGGGAATGTCACGGTCGTGGACAACAAGGACCGCCACCGCACCCACCAACGTCGAAACCGCCACCGAGTTTTTATGATTCTGGACGGTAATGAAAATCGAATCCTCGGGACAGTGCGCCATGACATCGCTCAACAGATCCGATGTATAGCCTGCCGTCACGTCGCACGCCGCATTTCCCGGCGTAATCACTTCGAAACCAGCCGCTGCAACGAGTTCAGAAAGTTTCATTTATTTTCCTCAAGTGCAATATTGACCACGGAACGCACGAACGTTCCAGCACCGAGCTGCGACGTGATCTCGAATTCGTCTGAGACGCGTTTGACATTCACCAGGCCAAGGCCGGCACCGAACCCCAGCGAACGGATCCATTCGTTTGCGGTCGACGTGCCATCCCGGCACGCCCATTCCACATCTTCAATGCCCGGCCCGCTATCCTTGGCGATCACCTCCGAACGGCCGTTGCTGAGCTGCCACGACAAGACTCCGCCCACGGAATGGACGCATAAATTGATTTCCAGCTCATACGCGGCGACCGCAACGCGACGCACGATCTTGGGCGGATATTTGCGCTCAATCATGGCCGCTTTGATCACATTCGCCGCTTTTCCCGCGTTTTCAAAATCATACTTGGCAACGGGAAACTCGCGCAGCATGTAGGTGCTGGCATCGGTTTTCGCCGAATGCCCGTTGATCTGCGCCACCGTCTGCTCCATGCGGTTAAACTCCGCGCTCAGTTCAACCAGCAACGCGCGATTGATATCGCGCTGGCAGATGATCCCCACCAATGCGCGATCACGATTTAAAACAGGGAAGCGCCCGAAGCGGAACCGGTCAAAATACTGGACCGCGAACGAAAGCGGCATGTCATCTTCCAGAACGACCAGCTTGGTGGTCATAAAGTCGCCGCAGGGCTGTGCGATGTATCCGCCCTCAACCGCGCGAATGATATCTTCGATGCTGACCAACCCGAAGAGACGCCCCTCTTCGACCACAGGCACGCCACTGATATGCTTGTCTTTCATGGCGGCCTGAGCGACCCAGAGCGGTTCATGACGCTGCACACTTACGATTTCCCGCGTCATCACATCGCGCACTTTTAAGCGTTGAATCAGCTCAAGCAGGACAAGCGGCTGGTGGTGCGCTTCCACGGGAAGCGTCTGGCCCCGTGTGTTCTGGAGCATCGTAGGGGTAGGAGGTGGTTGGGGTACAGCAGCCGTTTCCATGTTCTCGCCCGTCCTCTCTCGGCATTCACGCATCCGAGTACGCGACGTTTATTTGGTCATGTACTGATGAATAGCAATACAGGCGTCAAATTTTGAGAATTTCGACACTGCTAAGGTCATGCCCAGATCCCGGGCAACGTGCATCATGGACGACGGCAATGACTTGCCATTCACAACAATAACCCCTGCCGCACCGACAATCTGCGCCGTGCGCAAAACCTGATCGCTGGCCAGCGAGGTCAACAGCAGCATGTCCTCTTCATCGACCAATAAGACATCGCTCATGAGATCCGAGGCTATCACATACTTGATCGTCTTTTCCAGGTTTTCGCCTTTTACAATGGTTTCCGCCTCTAAAACCGTAATGGCATCCAGAACATTCATGATACGAGTACCCCTTCCTACACGGTAAATGGACGTATAGTAGCCCATTTTCTTAACAAACTCAATTCGGAAACCATGATCCGCTCCGCGATTTATTCCTGAGCCGCCCTGCCCGACGCCCACTACGAACGCGGTTCTATCTGCGCAATACCGCGATCATCCGCCGGAGCAGCACATGGCCAATCAGCGCATAGAGCACGGCGCAGGAACCCCATTCGAACCAACCCATGGCATGATGCTCGCCCGCAAAGATTCGCTGCGTCTGCATGCCGATCCCCAGGGCATTGATCAGCATCCCGGCCAAAACCGCAAAGGCCGAAATCGTGAGGAGATAGGCCAGCAGCGCTTTCTTGCCAAGAATCGACCAGATGGCGCTCAATGTCGCACCGTTCGCCGCAGGCCCGACAACGAGAAAGACAAGCACCGCGCCAGGCGAAATTCCTTTCAGGATCAGACTCGCCCCCACAGCTACAGAGGCTGTCGAACAGATGTAGAGCGGAAATCCAATCACCAGCATCAGCGCAAAGGCCTGCCACTCCGCGGTGATGTGATCCGCAAAGAAATTATCCGGGACCCAAAAGCTGATCATGCCCGCTAGGATAAGTCCAATTGCCAAGGCCCCCGCGACATCGTTAAACAGCGTCACAAAGCTGTAATAGACCGCAGCACCGAGCCGCTGCATAAGCCCCGGATGCGCTGCAGGCACAGCTTCGCCCTTACAGCAACATGCGGACTCCCCTCGTGCCGCCTCTTTTTCACCCTGCCCGCAGCAGGATGGCGGCTCCTCGTTGCGCACCGCCGGTTCCTTTTCCCGCAGTCCATCGATCAGATACCCGCCCACAAGCCCGGTCACAAAGGCCAGAACCACCCGCACTCCCGCAAACCACCAGCCCAGAAACGATCCCGTCACGAAAAAACTGTCGACCCCGGTCTGCGGCGTAGAAATAAGAAATGCGCTTACGGCCCCGCGGCTCGCACCGCTCTTGCGCAAACTGGCTGCAACCGGAATCACACCGCAGGAGCAAAGCGGCAGGGGGACGCCGAAAAGCGCGGCCTTGACAATGCTTCCAAACGTAGGCTTGCCCAGATGCCTGCGGATGGTTTCAGGCGTAAAAAACAGCGAAAGCAACCCCGCCATCAAAAAGCCGAAGAGCAGATAGGGCGCCATCATGGCGCTGATATGCACGATTTCCCATCCGAGTTGAATCATCGCGACCTCCTTTGCTGCATGCGTTTAATTAGTTTAAGCTAACATTATTTTGCGAGGCCGTCAACCGCAGGATTTTCATCCCCGCAAAAAGGATACCCCGTACACGTCCGGCCAGCTGTTTCATTCTTCCGCCTTGCGTACGCGCTTATCTTATTCGGCGAATCCCCCCCCTCTTTTGCGCGCGAATTAAGGTGGCAAAACCGCGCATAGTACGCTAAAATACGCCCATCATTTTAACCGAAGAAGGGTGTAATCATGGCGATTGATCTAAAGGCAGCATACAAGACCATCATGGATGACCATTTCACACCGGAGATGGAAATTTCGTTTATCGATGGCGAAAAGCGTCAAACGCTGCAATACCAGAAGGTCTCCTGGGTCATTGGCGGCGAGGAAAAAGGCTTGCGTTACGGCGAGAACCCCGGCCAGGAAGCCGCGCTCTACAAGCTGGTCAACGGCAACCTGGTCCTCGGCGAAGTCACGGCCCTCGGCCCTAACAACTACCTCGCCTCCGTACCGGAATTGCTCCAGTCCGGCAAACATCCCGGCAAGACCAATATCACGGATGCGGACAATGCCCTGAATATTCTCCGCTATCTCGACGACACACCCTGCGCTGCCATCGTCAAGCACAACAATCCCTGCGGCGTGGCCAAGGCTTCCTCCCTATCCGAAGCCTATTTCCGTGCCAATAAGGCTGATCGCCTGGCGGCCTTCGGCGGCTGCATCGC
Source organism: uncultured Akkermansia sp. (assembly GCA_964567125.1). Lineage (GTDB taxonomy): Bacteria > Verrucomicrobiota > Kiritimatiellia > RFP12 > UBA1067 > CAZMLC01. The sequence continues at coordinate 13,194 of CAZMLC010000018.1, read as the reverse complement.
GCTGAACCGCGAAGTCGATCTGGAAACCGCTAAGCTGATCAACGAAGCCTATGCGGAGGTTGTGGTCGCCCCTGAATTCGCACCCGGCGTGCTCGATCTCTTCGCGCAGAAGAAGAACCTGCGCGTCATGCGCATCAACAACATGGCGCGCCTCACGCGGTTCGTAGCGCAGCGCGTCGTCGATTTCAAGTCGCTGATCGATGGCGGCCTCGTGGCGCAGTGGTCGTTTGTACCTGAAGCGCGTACCGCCGCGCAGCTCATGCTCGCCGAGAGCACCAGCAAGGACGGCAAGGTACACACCATTCAGCGCAAGCCGACGCAGCAGGAATACGACGATCTCGTTTTCGGGTGGCTGGTTGAAGCGGGCGTAACCAGCAATTCCGTGCTGTATGTGAAGGACGGCGTGACGGTCGGTATCGGCACGGGCGAACAGGATCGCGTCGGTGTGGCGGAAATCGCCCGCGACAAAGCCTATCGCAAGTTGGCCGACTGGATCGCCTGGGAAAAGCATCAGACGCCCTATAACGATCTGCTGCTGCGCTTCGGCGACCAGGGCAAGCTCTACATGGCGGCCATTGACGAAGAGGTCAAAGCCAAACGCGGCGGCCTCCCCGGCTGCAGCATGGTCTCCGATGCCTTCTTCCCCTTCCGCGACGGCGCGGAGGTCGGCATCCGCGAGGGCATCACCGCCATTGTTCAACCCGGCGGCGCGATCCGCGACTGGGATGTCATCGATTGCTGCAACGATGCGCATGTGACCATGGTCTTCACCGGTCAGCGCAGCTTCCGTCATTAAATCGAAGGCGCTGCAGAACAGCGAGTGCTCCGCGCCGCGCTGCAATGGATACGAGCATAACGCTTGGAAAAGGTGAGTGTGAGCTGCTGAATGCGCATGGCGCGCATACAAGAAAGAAAAGGATCATCCCGTATGTGCGGAATTATCGGCTATGTTGGCAAGTGTTCAGTAGAAGATATTCTCATCAACGGCCTGCGCCGCATGGAGTATCGCGGGTACGACTCAGCGGGCGTTGCATTCATCACCCCTCAGCACGAGATGCGGGTGATCAAGGAAATCGGCAAAGTCGCGCGGCTCGACCAGAAGTTGAAAAACGAGGTCCCCGCTGAAGAGCGGGCCGCCGCGCATATCGGCATCGCCCACACGCGCTGGGCCACGCACGGTGCGCCCACGGTTGCCAATGCGCATCCGCATATCGCACTCGACGGCAAGCTCGCGCTGATTCACAACGGCATCATTGAGAATTATGCCTCCCTGCGCAAACAGCTCGAAGCGCATGGCTGCGTCTTCGCGTCGCAAACCGATACCGAAGTGCTAGCCCATCTGATCGGGCTCTTCTATCAGGATGATCTCTTTGCGGCCACCGCGGAAGCGCTGAAAAAAATCGAAGGCACCTATGGCATCGCCGTGATCTGCGTCGATAAGCCCAATGAAATCATTGTGGCGCGCAAAGGGAGTCCGCTCCTGATCGGCGTGGGCGAAGATGAAACCATCATTGCCAGCGACGCCGCAGCGATCGTCTCCTATACGCGCCACGTGCTCTACCTGCAAGATGGCGATATCGCGCGCGTCACCGCAGCCGGCGCGCAGATCTTCACGCTCGATAAGACCAGCGTGCATCGCTCCGTCGCCACGATTGAATGGGAGATCGGTGCCGCCGAAAAAGGCGGATACGATCACTTCATGCTGAAGGAGATCTTCGAACAACCCTCCGCGTTGCAGAATTCGATCCGCGGACGCCTTGATCCCATGCTGGGCACCGCGATTCTTTCGGGATTGAACCTGACGCCGCGCGAATTGACCTCGATTCAGCGCGTCGTCATCGTGGCCTGCGGCACCTCGCTCCATGCCGGCATGGTCGGCAAATATCTTTTTGAAAGTCTGGCGGATCTGCCGACCTCGCCCGAACAGGCTGCGGAGTTCCGCTATTGCAACCCGATCCTCGGACCCAATGAATTGGTCATCGCCGTCAGCCAGTCGGGCGAAACCGCGGATACGCTGGCCGCAGTGCGCGAAAGTATTCAGAAAGGTGCGCTCGTGGCCGGTCTCTGCAACGTGGTCGGTTCAACGATTGCGCGCGAAACCGGACGCGGCGTCTACCTGCACGCGGGCCCCGAAATTGGCGTCGCCTCGACCAAAGCCTTTACCGCGCAAGTCACGGTCCTGCTGATGATGGCGCTTAAGCTCGGACGCTGCCGCCGCCTATCGCGCGATGAGGGCGTCAAACTCTGCGAAGAGATCAATCGAATCCCCGCCATGGTTGAACAGGTCTTTAAGCAGAACGAGGCCATTGCCGCGATTGCCAAGAAATATGCGCACGCCAACAACGCCTTCTTCATCGGACGCGGCATTCTCTATCCGACTGCGCTGGAAGGCGCGCTCAAGCTGAAGGAAATCAGCTACATCCACGCCGAAGGCTATCAGGCGGCTGAGTTGAAGCATGGCCCGATTGCCCTGCTCGATGAGACCTTCCCCGTGATCGCGCTGCTCAACGATATCCCAGGCAAAGAGAAGACCATGGGCAATGTGCAGGAGTGTCGCGCACGCGGCGCACCCGTCATCGGCATCATCACTGAGGGCGACACCGAATCCGCGCACGCCGTGAACGACGTGATTGTGATTCCGCGGACGCACGAGTATACCGCCCCTGTGATCACGGCGGTAGCCTTGCAGTTGCTGGCTTATCATATCGCGAAAGAACGCGGTTGCGAAATCGATCAGCCGCGCAACCTCGCCAAGAGCGTAACCGTGGAATAAAGGAGTGTTTATGGCAAAATTATTTGGAACCGATGGGATCCGTGGACAAGCCAACCGTCATCCCGTCAGCGCAGAAATCGCGTTGAAACTGGGCAAGGCGCTCGGCAAGCAGTTGAAGGCGCACGGCAACGACAGCACGCGCATCGTGATCGGCAAAGACACGCGCCTCTCGGGGTACATGCTCGAGACCGCGCTGACCAGCGGTCTCGTCTCGTCAGGATGCGATGTCTATCTCGTCGGTCCGGTCCCGACGCCCGCTGTGGCGCATTTGACCAAGTCCCTCGCAGCGGATGGCGGCATCATGCTGACCGCCTCGCACAATCCGTTCGACGACAACGGCATTAAGATTTTCAGCGCCGCCGGCTACAAACTCGCTGATGAAGAGGAGGAGGAATTAACCCGCTTGATTCTCTCGGATGATCTGAATACCGACAACATCCGCAGCGATCAGCTTGGCCGTGCCTACCGTCTCGAAGATGCCCGCGGGCGTTACATTGAATTTGCCAAGAGCACGATCAACAACAAGAAACTCAGCGGATTCAAAGTTGTGCTCGATGCCGCAAACGGCGCCGCCTACAACATGGCGCCGTGGATCTTCCGCGAACTGGGCGCCGAAGTCGTGAAAATGGGCGTCTCGCCGGATGGCCTGAACATCAACGAGAACTGCGGTGCCATGCATCCGGAGAACATCGCCAACATGGTGAAGTCCACGGGTGCGGATATCGGCGTTGCGCTCGACGGCGATGCCGATCGCGTCATCTTCGCTGACGCTAATGGCGCCATCGTGGACGGTGATCGTATTCTGGCCGCCATGGCCATTGCCTACAAGAAACGCAATCTGCTGAAGAACAATACCCTTGTCGTAACGAGCATGAGCAACCTCGGCCTGATCGATGCGATGCGCAAACATAACATCAACGTGGAGATCACCGATGTGGGTGATCGCTACGTCATCGATGCGATGCGCAAACAGGGTCACTGCCTCGGCGGCGAGAAATCAGGGCATTTGATTTTCCACGACTATGCAACCACGGGCGATGGCATCATCAGCGCGCTGCAGGTGTTGCGCGAATTGAAGGAGCAGAAGCTGACGCTGGCTGAATTCGTCAACTGCATGGAAGAATATCCGCAAAAACTGGTCAGCCTCAAGATCAAGGAGAAGAAACCGATTGAGAGCGTCGAAGTGCTCAAGACCGCGATTCACGCCTGCGAAGCCGATCTCGGCGATAAGGGGCGCGTTATCGTGCGTTACTCGGGAACCGAGCCCAAGATCCGCCTGCTCGTTGAAGCCAAACAGGCGGATCAGGTTGACACGTGGATCAGCGCCCTTACGCATGCCGTCAAGGAAGGCCTCGGCCTCGCCTAATCACACGATAACGCTGATGCGCGGAATCGCAAAATACGTCGTGGCACCTCTGTCGCATGTGCCATGGAAAATGTCTATTTTGTTTTCACGTGTACGAGGAGAAAATCGCCATGGAAACTACGTATGAACTTGCACCTGATGTGAATCCCGATGCTATCGCAGCGGATGCTCAGATTTTTCCAGGATGCCGTCTCAGCGGTGCAGACCTCTCCATCGGTCCGGGCTGCATCATTGGCGCGGAGGGCCCCGCGACTGTGATCAACTGCCAGCTGGGAAAGAACGTTCAACTCAGCGGCGGTTATTTTGAGAACGCGACCTTCCTCGATGGCTTCAGCGCGGGGAACGGCGCGCATGTGCGCCCCGGCTGTCTTTTTGAGGAAGGCGCATCCATCGCGCACACCGTGGGCGTCAAACAGACCGTGTTTATGCCGTGGGTCACCTCCGGCAGCCTCGTCAATTTCTGCGACGCCTTGATGGCCGGAGGAACCGGCCGTAAAAATCACTCGGAAATCGGCTCCTCCTACATCCACTTCAACTTCACACCGCGTCAGGACAAGGCCACGCCCTCGCTGATCGGCGATGTCCCGCACGGCGTTCTGCTCTGTAACGACCCTATCTTTCTCGGCGGTCAAGGCGGCCTTGTCGGACCGCGGCGTCTAGCTTATGGCACCATCATTCCCGCAGGCCAAGTCTGGCGCGAGGACGTTCTCGATCCCAACCGCATGGTGGGACAGGCCGCACGCCTGGAACGCACCAGCAAGCCTTATGATGTGCGCCACTTCCCTGATATGACGACGGTCATCAAGAACAACCTGACCTACATCGGGAACCTGCTTGCGCTCGATACGTGGTATCGCGGTGTGCGCCAGTTTTTCATGCAGGACGATCGCTTTCAGCAAGCCTGTTATTGCGGCGCGCTGCAGCGCCTCTCGGAAATGTTTAAAGAGCGCGTAACGCGTCTCGAAGATTTGGCCACCAAGATTGCGGAAAGCACCAACCCGGAAAAGAACAGTGAATTTCTCGAGCAATGGCCCTCCCTGCTGAAAAGCATCCAGGATGCGCTGGCCACGCGCGAGTCGGTCTTGATTCCCAGCGAAGTCGCCTGCATCGTCGAGGCGCTTCCCAAGGAAAATTATCTCAAGGCGATCCAGAGCCTCAACGATGTTGATCGTGAAATCTTTGCCTTATGGCTACAATGGCGCGTCGATACGGTGATGCGCTTCAAACGCGAATCTTGTTGTTAACAGAAAAGGATACCTCATGGCTGGCGAATACGCATTTAGTTTGGTCAATGTCACGAAGCAGCACGAAAAGAAAACCATTTTAGAAGAGGTCTACCTCTCCTTCTTCCACGGCGCCAAGATCGGTGTAATCGGAGCGAACGGCTCGGGCAAATCCTCGCTGCTCCGCATCCTCGCCGGACTCGACAAGGAGTACATGGGCGAATGCCAGATTGCCAAGGGGATCAAAGTCGGCTACCTGCCGCAGGAGCCGGACCTCGACATGACCAAAACCGTGATGGAATGCGTCGAAGAGGGCGTGGCCGGATCGAAAGCGATCATGGCGCGCTACGATGAAATCTGCGATCTGCTCGGTACGGATCTGAGCGACGAAGAGAGCGACAAACTCAACGACGAACTGGGTCGTCTGCAAGACACCATTGACGCCAATGACCTCTGGAGCCTTGACCATCACGTCGAACTCGCCATGGAAGCGCTCCGCTGTCCGCCGCCCGAAGCGCCTGTCGCACCGCTCTCCGGCGGTGAGCGCCGCCGCGTCGCGCTCTGCCGTCTGCTGATCTCCAATCCCGATGTGCTGCTGCTCGACGAACCGACCAACCATCTGGACGCGGACTCGGTCTCCTGGCTCGAAACCTATTTGAAGAATTTCAAGGGCACGCTCATCGTGGTGACCCATGATCGCTACTTCCTGAGCAATGTCACGGAATGGATTCTCGAGCTCGACAACGGCCGCACCTATCCCTACAAGGGCAATTACGAGGCGTGGCTCCAGCAGAAGCAGGAGATGATGTCCCGCGAAGCCAAGCAAGCGGAATCGCGCCGCAAATTGATCGAAAACGAACTGGCATGGGTGCGCACCAATCCCTCCGGACGCCGCGCCAAGAATATCGCCCGCGTCCGCCGTTACGAGGAACTGGCGAACCAGCAAGTCGATACGCGCGAGGACGAGCTGCGCATTCAGATTCCCGCCGGACCGCGCCTCGGCGACCTCGTGGTCCGCGCTGAGAATGTCTCCATGGGTTTTGATGACCGCTTGCTCTTCGAGGACATGTCGTTCGATCTGCCGCGCGGCGGTATCGTCGGTGTGATCGGCGGCAACGGCGCAGGTAAAACCACGCTTTTCAAACTGATCACCGGTCAGCTCAAACCGCTTTCCGGTTCGTTGACGGTCGGCGACACCGTGATGGTTTCACACGTGGACCAGATGCGCGATGCGCTCGATCCGAATCATACGATCTACGAGGAAATCACCGGCGGCTCGGAATTCGTCATGCTTGCGGGAACCGCGCAGATGAATGGACGCGCCTATTGCAGCCGCTTCAACTTCAAAGGCTCAGATCAGCAGAAACGCGTCGGCGTGCTCTCCGGTGGTGAACGCAACCGCGTCCACCTCGCCAAGCTGCTGCGCAGCGGCGGCAACCTGCTCCTGCTCGACGAGCCGTCAAATGACTTGGACGTCGCCACGCTGCGTTCGCTCGAAGAGGGTATTGCCGATTTCGGCGGCTGCGTCATGGTCGTCAGCCATGACCGCTGGTTCCTCGACCGTATCGCGACGCATATCCTCGCTTTTGAGGGCGATTCCAAGGTGACATGGTTTGAAGGCAACTACGCGGACTACCACGAGAATCGCCGCAAGCTGCTCGGCGATGCTGCGGATAAACCGACGCGCGTACGGTTCCGCCCCATGAAGCACGGATAGTTTTTTATTCCGCTTGTTCTCTTTTTATTTCATTGTTACCATACAAATACGTTCAAGGATATTGTGAGTATGGATCAAGCACTTTATGTTTTAAATGATTTGGAAAAAGAGGGAACGCTAACCCGTTATGCCATTGGGGGAGCAATCGGCGCTCTGTTTTACACCGAGCCTTTCACCACCTTTGATTTGGACGTCTTTGTCATTATTCCTCAGCCGACAGAAACCATTATTTATAGTCTCCAACCCTTATATGCTCGCTTGCAAGAATTGGGATATCCTGCGGAAAAAGAGTGTGTGAATATTGGTGGCATTCCTGTCCAGTTCTTACCAACATATAATCCGTTATTGGAAGAAGCCCTGAACGCAGCTATTGATACCCACTATAACACCATTCCAACGCGCGTTCTTTCGGCTGAACATCTGGTGGCCATTTCTGTCCAAACAGGAAGGCCGAAAGATCGTGCACGCATCCCCATGTTTCAAGAAGCAAACGTGCTTAATGAAAGCAAACTCATGGATATCCTGACTCGATACCATCTCATGGAAAAATGGCTTTTATGGACGTCATCGAAATAGACTGTGCCCATGGATCAAAACCGCAGCTTCGTAAAACACTGCGGCAGCTTCCTATTGAGGAAAAGATTCGGAAGTTGGTTGCGTTGCAACGCGTCGCTATCCCGATTTTGCGTATGCGTGGTATTCAGGTAAGGGCATGGTCACTTCCAGATGATCCGACGCATAAAATTTTAACGCCGCATTTTTAGTTTAAGCCATGTTCGCAACCAAACATCTTGCCGACTGTGCGGATGAATACGCACCGGATGGTTCCGCAGTGCGCGCACTGTTGCGCTGTTCCGGCGGCAGCCTGGCGCATTTCCGTCTGGATGCCGGGCAGACCTCGCGGGCGGTTCAGCATCGGACGGTCGATGAGCTCTGGTATATCGTTGCCGGAGGAGGCGAGATGTGGCGCGCCTGCGGCGATGCCACTGCGGTGGAGTCGCTCACGCCGGGAACAGCCCTTTCGATTCCCTGCGGAACAGCCTTTCAGTTCCGCGCAGGGAACGACACGGCGCTGGAAGCAATCGCCATCACGCTTCCGCCCTGGCCGGGCAACGACGAAGCCCGCGTTGTTGCAGGCTATTGGCCCGTTGCCTGATCAGCGTTCAAACCATTCTTCGACCGGCACATCGAGCCCCAAGCCCAGCATGAAATTGTACAGGGCAAAGTGCAACCCCTCGCCCAGCCGGTCATGATCCGGCGCGGCAGGTTCCTCGTACTGGGTTTCATTGCAGGCAAAGATCGGCGCAGCACCTTTTTCAGCAATCAGGCGAATACCAAAACGTTCCGGAGTTTGCGCAATCGGACTGTGTACCGTCAACGCGAAGCGATGCCAGTAAGCCGACTGGATCACGCCCGCTTCAAACAGCTGACGGACCGTTTCCAGCGCACCAATCGTCTCGGCTTCGGTCTGCGTCGGGAATCCATACATGAGGTAGGCGTGCACCAGAATACCCGCATCGGCGAATGCCGCGCAGGCTTGCACAGCGCTGGCGCACGTGATGCCCTTGTTCATCATCTTCAGCAAGCGGTCATTGGCGCATTCGAGTCCTCCCGTCACCGCAATGCACCCCGCCTGCGCCATGAGCCGCGCTAACCCGGCATCAAAGGCTTTTTCAAAGCGGATATTCCCCCACCAGGTACAGACGAGCTTACGCTTGATAATCTCTTCGCAGATCTTGCGAATCAAGGCCGGGGCCAACGCTTCATCGGTAAAATGGAACCCCGTCAGTCCCGTGGTGCGGACCAGCGCTTCCAGCACGTCAACGACTTGACGCGCACGCGGCGGCTGATAGCGGCCAATGTAGTCAAGGCCCACATCGCAGAAGGCGCATTTGTGCCAATAGCACCCATTCGCGATCGGTACTTTCAACCACTTTCCATCCGACCAGAGACGATGCATCGGATTCGTGCTCTCTAACAAGTTGAAGTAGCGCGACAGCACCAGACCTTCGTAGCGCGGCTGGATCATGCCCTGCGTGTAGACGGGTTCATCCTTTGCGCAGGTGATCTGCAACGGCGCTGTCCGGGTCTGCGTCCGCACGCGCGGTCCCTTGCACAGAATGCCCATCCACGGTGCAAAGCCCTCGTCGAAACAGAGCTCATCAACGTAATCAAAAACCCGCAGATCCGTCAACTGGCGCAGTTCCGTATTCACGTAACCGCCACCCATCACAATGCGCATCTGGGGCGCGATCCGGCGAACAACTGCGGCAATCCGGAAGGCTGCCACCACAGCGCCGGGAAAAGGAATCGTCAGCCCCACGCAGTCGGGCAGATGCTGCTTCAGCGCCGCTTCAGCCAGCGCATCGATCTGCTGCGCAACCCAGCTGGGCGGCGCTTTCAGTTGCTCGATGATCGGATCAAAGGAGGGCATCGCCACCGCCAGCCGCTCCGCGTAACGCGAGAATCCGAAATCCGGATCAACGCCCAAGCGGATGACATCCGCGAGATCGTCGAGATAGAGCGAAGCCAGCAGCTTGGCACGATCCGCCGTGCTCAGCGGTTTAAAAAGCATCCGGATCGCCTCTTCGGGCGAGATACCCTCCCCGTGCGCCAGCGCCTCCAACCGCGGTCCCTCGGGAAAGACCTCACGGCGCGCGATCCGCGCGGTCAGGGAGCGCATGTTCGGCGCGCGCCCCTGCAAGAACGCGATGGCCAGTTCGACGGTGTCGCGATAAACGGAAAAATGCTTGAGAAAGAAACGCACCACCGGCGCCTTCTTGGGCTGCTGACGGCAGTGCTGCGCAATTTCCGTGAGCCCTTGACGCGAAAAGAGACGCAGAGCCAGCTCAAGCGACAGGTCCGCTTGAACAACCTCTTGCCCCTGAGCAGTCAGGAACCCAGCCAGTACAGGTGTAGCCGGATACGGCGTATTCATCTGCACCAGCGGCGGTGTGATGAGCAGAATCTTCATGAGAATAAAAAAACCGCAAGCGATGAAACCTGCGGTTTGAAAATGGCGCTCCCACGGAGAGTCGAACTCCGCTTACTAGGATGAAAACCTGGTGTCCTAACCGATAGACGATGGGAGCAAAGTGACGCAAACTATATCAAAATCGGGCAAGTCAGCGCAAGTGCAAAAACCAAAATTCAGCATTTTTATCAGAAAATTGCCGATTTTACCGATAAAATGACCCATCCAAGGGATTCATTTGTGTTGTACGTGCCTGACGATAACAGGGCCGCATACAAAAAAAGAACGGCTGCGCGAAATCCTTCGCACAGCCGTTCGTTCTCGCTGGTCGGTATTGAATTAATAGATCGCGTCTTCAATCTTCGCCTTGAGCTGTTCGAGCGTGAGGCGTTCCTGCTGCATGGTATCGCGATCGCGCACGGTGAAGGTGCCATCTTCCAGAGTCTGGAAGTCGATCGTCACGCACCACGGCGTACCGATCTCATCCTGACGCCGGTAGCGGCGGCCAATCGCACCGCCCTCATCCCAGAAGGTTGGAAAGCGACGACGCAGATGCTCAAAGACTTCGCGCGCCTTATTGTAGACCTCGGGTTTGTTCTTGACCAAGGGGAAGACCGCCACCTTCACAGGTGCAATGCGCGGACTGAAATGCATCACCACGCGCAGATCTTCCTTGCCCTTTTCGTCGAGCAGCTTCTGCTCTTCATAGGCATTGCAGAGCAGCGCCAGCATCATGCGGTCAACACCGGCGGAGGGTTCGATCACATGCGGCACATACTTGCCTTCCATCAGGCGGGCAACGAACGCCTTGGCGACTTCGGCATCCTTGCCGCGGCTCGTCCAGTCCGCCACGACCTTGTCGGTGAATGCCGCCTTGGCGGCCTCATCCAGCTTGCTTGCGGCCATCTTGAGCGCTTCATCGAAGACCTCCATGCTCTTGCCGCTGTGCTTCTGATGCTGCGACAGATCGAAGTCCGAACGCGCGGCGATCCCTTCGAGTTCCTGAACTCCGAACGGGAAGGCATACTCGATATCCACGCAGGCGCGTGCATAGTGTGCCAGCTCTTCCGGCTTCTGCCAATACTCGACGAACGAATCCTTGGGCAGACCGCACGCCTGAATCCAGCTCTTGCGCTGCTCCACCCAGTATTTATGCCACACCTGCCAACCCCAGTTTGCCTGCGGCGTGGAGAGATCCGGATTATCCGCCATGGTGCAGACTTTACCGCAGATCAGTTCAACCGCTTCGTCCGGGCGGATGAAGAATTCCAGCTCCATCTGCTCGAATTCGCGGGAGCGGAAGGTGTAGTTGCGCGGCGTGACTTCGTTGCGGAAAGACTTACCCATCTGCGCGATGCCGAACGGAACCTGCTGGCGGCTCGTGGAGAGCACGTTCAGGAACTGCGCGAAGATCGCCTGCGCCGTCTCCGGGCGGAGATAGGCGACGTTGGAGGGATCGTCCACAGGGCCCACGATCGTCTTGAACATCAGATTGAAGGGACGCGGCTCTGTCAACTCGCCGCCGCAATACGGACACGGCGCTGTGGCAGGCGCAGCGGCTGCCACGCCGGCGAAAAGCGCATAGATCGCCTGCGCCGTGGTATACTTTTCCGGAGCGGCCTTCAAGGCTTCAACCGCCTTGGTCAACGCCTCCGGGTTCTGAACCGCGGCCAAATTCGCCGCAAGACCCAGTCCCTTACCCTTGCACCAGCCCGCCAATTTACCGATATCGGCCTTTTCATCGACCAGCGCCTGTAAACTCTGTCCGATCGGACCATCGCCAAAGATATCCCAGACCTGATCGGCGCGCATCAGCTTCTTGCACGCGCGGCAGGTACACATCGGATCCGAGAAGGTATCGAGATGCCCGGAAGCCTTCCAGATCGAAGGATGCATGATGATCGTAGCATCCAGCCCGACCACGTCTTCGCGCGTACGGACCGTGAAGCGCCACCAGTCCTCTTTAATGTTGCGCTTCATTTCACAGCCCATAGGACCATAATCCCAGAAACCGTTGATTCCGCCATACACTTCCGAGCTGTGGAAAATAAAGCCACGGCGCTTACACAATGAAGAGATCACATCCAGACTGCTTGTATTCGACATACTCTGACTTCCTTAATCGCCGAGCGATGAAGGATGAACGCTCCTCCTGTTCATCCTACACATGGCTCTTGATTGTACTGCTTGCTCGTTTTGTAAAAACACGGTTGAGAAAAATGACCGCACCAATTAAAATCGCCGCCAGAATCGTTTGCGTAATCTTACTCTTCAGGTAGGGAAGAATATGCGCACTAATAAAATCCGCGGCAAGCAGATAAAGATACGCCTGTACCGCCGCCGCCACAAACAAAACCACTACAAACCATCCAAAATGGAAGCGCATACTTCCTGCAGAAACGTAGACAATCGTGCGCATTCCGGGCAAAAATCGTGCAACAAATGAAGCCCAGGCAATATGCCCGCCAAAGCGCTGCTTGATCTCGTGTATGCGTTCCAGATCAACCCACGTACGACGCACCAGAAAACCCATTCCAAAACGGCCGAACACATAGAGGGCGATATCGCCGACCATGCCGCCGAGGGTCATGGAAACAAAGGTGAGCCACCAATTGGTTATGTGTCCACTTGCGAGCATCACCACGACCGCACACCGTGCAGGATCTTCCAGATAACACGTACCCAGTATGATCACTAAAGCCTGCTGAAACGGGTGCAACCGAAGGTGCTCACAAAATGTAACGAATAACTCTTCCATCAACCAAATCCACGACGCCAGCTCGCGTTGCTCTCTTCAACGAACTACGTGTTCAGAACTATACCATATTTTCGAAAATGAGTCATTACCAATTCGGGCGGATCTTCCGGCGCGCGCGGCTATTCGGCGATGCACCACAGATGTTGCTGCCCGCGGATATAGATGCGCGACCCTACAAAGGCCGGCGTTGCGCTGACCGCTTCGCCCATGGGGTTCGTCGCGACCTCTTTGGCCTCACGTCCCACCTCCAATACATGGAAGATCCCCTTTTTTCGATCCGCAATATAGAGTTTTCCGCCTGCGATGATCGGCGAAGCGTAAAATCCGTCCTCATACTCCTTGTGCCAGACAACCGAACCGTCTTTCATGTCGTGACAGGTTAA
>CAZMLC010000017.1:0-38560 GCA_964567125.1 uncultured Akkermansia sp. | reverse complement strand
CCCTGCATATCGTCAACACGCCGAGTGACCGCATGTTTTTCAGCATGATGATGCGTATGGATTGGAATGTCGAGCAGCTCAAGCCGGTCAAGCAGTACTTGGATACATTGGATCAGAATCTGACATCGTCGATCGCGAATTGCCTCGTTCAGTTGAAAGAGCTGGATATTGTACGCCCAACGGTCGACGAGAAACTGATCGCCACCGTTTTAGGCAGTTTGTGGGTCGGTCTGATCAAGGCATCCATTGATGGCTGCCTTGAGGGCGATCTTGAAAAAACGATACAGACCGGCTTCGATATCATCCTGACCGCCTGCACGCATTAATGGCCTTGCGCCATCTCGGTTGCGCGCACAACAAATACTTTGTCTCCGGGACGCACGCGCTGTTCGCACGGGAAGGTAATCCACGTGCCGCGTTCAGCCCGTTCACAGCACTCGGCGTCGCGCCGTAGCTCTGTGATCGTCACATCGACCACGCCGGTTGTTTCACCTTGGATGGAGAGCCTGTCTCCGCATGCGATCGCCTGATCCTGAATGATGATATGGGCGATTTTTGCTTTCGGGTAATAATTTTCCACGAGGCCGACATGCAGTTTCTTGGTCGTCGCCTGATTGAGATCCGTTGCCGTGAGCTGTTCGGTTCCGGGACGTCCGTAGTAGAGTCCGATCCCGAATTCACGATGGTAGACGCGCGCGCAGGCTGCGACAAGTTCGTCGGCCAGCTCCGGCGTGAATTGATGCTTGGCCACAGCGTCGATGGCGCACCGGTAAGCATGTACGACCGTCTTGACGTATTCAGGATTTCGTGCACGCCCTTCAATCTTAAAGGAGGCGATGCCAGCCTGCATAAGCTGATCAACGAACGGCAACGAACAGAGATCGCGCGCTGAAAGCACAGTGTGCGGTTGTATGCGGAATGTCGCGTTGGCGTTGTCGCCCTCGCGCACCTCCTGGATGAGAAATTCCCGGCGGCACGGTTGGTGGCACTCGCCGCGACTGCTTGAGCATCCGTATGCCTCGTGGGAGAGCAGACACCGGCCTGCCACCGCGACGCAGACCGCGCCATGCACAAAGGTTTCGATCTCAACACCTGTTTTCGCAATTGCGGCGGCCTCCGCAAGCGTGCATTCGCGCGCCAGGACGATACGCGTGGCACCTTGTTCGACCATAAACCGCGCGGCGGCTGAATTGGAGCACGACATCTGCGTGGAAATATGAAAGGGGATTTTTTTGCGTTTGCATGCCGCGACAGCCGCCCAGTCTGCCACAATCGCAGCATCGATATGCGGCGCTACGAAATCCAAAAGCGTTTCCAGCTGTGCCAGCTCCTGTTCGTAAAGGATGCTGTTGAGTGTCAGGTAGAGCTTGACGTTTCGCTCCCGACAGCGGCGCGCAGCTTCGGGTAGGGATTCCTCGGTGAAATTGCGCGTAGCCATCTGGCGCATGTTCAACGTGGACATGCCCAGATAGACGGCATTGGCGCCCGCATCGAGCGCCGCTTGCAAACAGGTCATATCCCCGGCGGGGGCGAGCAATTCAGGTGTCGTGAACGTTGACATGTTACGCGCGTGCTTTCCGCTGCTGTTGAATCAGCGTTTTGATGCCTTTCTTGGCGAGCTGTTTCAAGGAGTCTAGTGCTTCCTCGGTGAACGGTTTATGTTCCGCAGTTCCCTGAATTTCGACAAAACGGCCATCATCCGTCATCACCACGTTGAGGTCGACTTCCGCCGTTGAATCGTGGATATAGTCCAGATCGAGCGTCGGCGTTCCATCGCAGATACCGACGCTGATGGCGGCGATTTGATGGATAAGCGGACTTTTGGTCAGCTTGCCTTGCTGGATCAGGTGGTCAATGGCATCCATCAGCGCGACCATGCCGCCGGTAATCGAGGCGCAGCGGGTGCCGCCATCGGCCTGCAAGACATCGCAGTCAATGGTGATGGTCCGTTCGCCCAGGACTTGCATGTCGACAGCTGCACGCAGTGCGCGTCCGACTAGGCGGCTGATTTCCGTGCTGCGCGCATCGGGTTTTCCTTTCTTGATTTCACGGTCCTTGCGATCCACGGTGCTGCTTGGCAGCATGCTGTACTCCGCCGTGACCCAGCCGGTCCCTTTGCCTTTTAAAAACGGCGGGACCTTTTCCTCAATACTTGCGGTACACAGCACCCAGGTCTTACCTTGGCGAATCAGCACGGAGCCCGCGGCATAACTGGTGAAATTACGTTCAAACGAGAGTGGCCGCAGTGCGGTAGGTTTCTTTGTCATAGTTATCCTTGATGAGTGTCAGCGGTCTGTAATGACCTGTTTCGCAGCGCCTGTAACAGGGTGCACGTTTCGCAATCGGCACGCATGTTCAGGCAGAAATCATGATAGATTTGTAAAAGGCCTTGCTGGAGCAATCCATTCGTTGCGTAAAGCGCAGGATTGTGATCACGTCCAAAGAGCAGGTTGGCTGCCGTGCGCATGGGCGATGAGAGATCTTCGGGCGGAAGGGTTTCAACCGGGCTTAGATCCACCAAGCCCTGTGCCAGCGCAAAGGGAAGCACAACATTGGTGACGATGGCGGCACAGCGCGATGCGCCGAGCAGGACCGTCTGATGGTCCGGTGTCGGTTTGGCGGCAAACGTAAGATGCGCATTCCAGTAGGGCCAGGTGCAGCGCATCTGCATGCGTGCGGTCAGTTCGTCAAAGGCGCGGGTGCGCGGCATTGTTGCGTTTAATCGGCGCACATCGTTGACAAAATTGTCGATTCCGCTAAAGAGCGCCGCGGCTGCGCTGAGGCGGCGGATCGGGTGGTTTTGCGGGCGCAGGCCGCTCAGTTTCCAGTCGATGGGCAGCTCTGCGGGTTCGTGTGGAATCTGCCACCAGAGATCCCACAGTCTGCGGATGACGCGCTGCGATTCGGTATCGCACGTCTCTTCCGGCTGCGGCAGCAGATTGGCCGCTCCGAGAAGGTGGGCCAGGGCCTGATCCCGGGAATAGCCCATGAGCACGGCAGCGGGAACACGGCGGGCGAGGAGTCGAAAGGCATTGGCATTTTGCTTATAGCCTAGTGCGGCCATGCACTCTTCGTAAAAGAGCTGCTGCGCGGTTTCAACGTCTGCAACCAGAAAACGCTGGCATTTCTTCTGAAGACGATAGTGTGCCGCGGCCCTCAGCACCTCACGCGCGATGTCGGGGTCTGGACTGAGGATCTGCGCACAGGGCCGCGGAGTTTCCGGTAAGATGGCATGCGGATAGGCCAGCAGGTCAATATCGTCGAGTGAACGTTCGCTGTGGCGTACGACGTAGTCAGCAAAAGAGAGCGAGAGAATATGGTCCGGAAGCGTCCGGGCAATCGGCGTTGGTGCCCAGGTGACGTGCGCAATCACATTCCGGTAGGCGGGATCTTGACTGTGCTGGTGCTGATCCCAATCCGAGGGGCGCACATGGATTTCAACGTCGCCCGTGATCCGCCGTTCACCCGGCGATACGAGGAGCGTCGCATTGAGAAAGTCCGGGCCAGCCTCAAGGTTCCATTCGCCTGGGTCAAGAACCGTGACCTGTTCGTTGTTGGGTGCTGAAAAAGCAGTCGGGCGATAGCGGCTGTCGAACCATACGCATTGCAGATGCCGTTCTGTCCAATGAAAATCGGCATAATACGACGGACGCTGCTCGCGTAACGCCAGCGGCCTGTCGAGCAGCTGAGCATAGCGCTCAGCGCAAGGAAAACAGTGCGCGTTTATCGACATGCATGCCTCGTGTTAGAGATTTTCTTCCGCGGCTTTTTGCTCCTGCAAAACAACATCTAGTTCGGTTGCGTCGTGTTCCCACGCTTCCGAATAAAAACTCAACTGGTCTTGAACGTACTTGAGTTTCCTGTTGGTCTCCGCGAAATTGGTGTCGGGGAGCGGATTAA
The DNA here is from genome assembly GCA_964567125.1 of uncultured Akkermansia sp. Lineage (GTDB taxonomy): Bacteria > Verrucomicrobiota > Kiritimatiellia > RFP12 > UBA1067 > CAZMLC01. The sequence goes on along the minus strand of CAZMLC010000017.1, from coordinate 34,660 downwards.
AGAGAATGGCGGATAGCGTTTCAAGCTCAGCTTCCAGTTCCGCGATCTTGGCTTCATGCTTGGTCACCTTATCGCGCAACGCTTTAATACGCGGCTGCCATTTGGCCCGTTCCTGCGCGCGGACGCGGCGCAGTTCCTTGGCCGAAAGTGTGTTGTCGCCCGTACTCGCAGCAGGAGAGGATGCCTTGTTTGTTTCAGAGGGTGACTGAGCCGGTTGCTCCGCACTTTTTTCGCGGTAATAATCGTATCCGCCGGGGAAGGTCCGCACACCGGCAGGCGAGATCTCAATGATTGAGGTGACGGTGTTGCGTACAAACTCGATATCGTGGCTGACGAGGCAGATGGTGCCATTGTATGCGCGGATGGCGGCTTCGAGCGTGGTACGTCCTTCGAGGTCCAAGTGGGTCGTTGGCTCGTCGAGCAACATGAAGTTTGGCGGATTCAGAAAGAGGCGTAAGAAGGCGAGGCGGATCTTTTCACCACCGCTTAAGACACCCGCTGTTTTGTAGATGTCATCGGCGCTAAATCCAAACGATCCCAATTGGGTGCGCAGCTCTTTTTCGGTTGAATCCGGCGATGCGCGCTTGGCGCATTCAAAGACCGAGACATCCGGACTGATCGTTTCGGAAAATTCCTGCGAGAGATAGCCCGGCTCCACTTTATGGCCTAAGATGCACGATCCCGAAGTCGGCATGCGTGTACCTGCGAGAATGCGCAGCAGCGTGGTTTTTCCCATGCCGTTAAACCCGACGATCGCGATTTTATCGCCGCGCGCGATGCTGAGGTTCACATTGTCGAGGATCTTCCGTTCCCCGTCGTATGAAAAGTCAACCGCGTCAAGCCGGGCGATTTCAACGCCGGCATGTGGGGCGGTGGGAAGTCGCAAGTAGCCTGCGGCGAGGCTGCGTTTGGGCAGCACAACCGCGGCTTCATCGATCTTTTCGATCATTTTCATGCGGCTCGCCGCCTGCGAGGCTTTTGAGGCTGTTGCCTTGAACTGATCGACAAACCGCTGCAGCTGTTCGCGCCGGCGATCCTGGTTTTCCTTGGCGGCCAGCAAATTGGCATAGCGGATGTCGCGCTCGCGCAAGTAGTAGTCGAGGTCGCCGTTGTAGCGCGTTGCGGTCTGCGCATCGACTTCAATGGTGATCGTGGTTAACGTCCGCAGCAGGTAACGATCATGAGAGATTAAAATCAGCGTGCCCTCATAGGATTTGAGGAAGCGTTGCAACCAGTCGATGGCGGGGAGGTCCAGGTAGTTGGAGGGCTCATCAAGCAGAAGCAGGTCCGGATGTGACGCTAACACGCGTGAAAGTTCCGCGCGCATCTGCCAGCCGCCGCTGAAGCTGATAAAGGGTTTATTGAATGCGGATATAGAAAAACCGAGACCGCTTAGCGAGGCTTTGACGCGCGCTTCGATTTCATAACCGCCCAGATGCTCGAATTCCGTCTGGACATCGCCGATCCGTTTGAGCAGCCGGTTGCGCTCGGATTCGTTCGCAGTCTCGGAAAGCTGGTGCTCAAGCTGGTGGATCTCATGCTCCATCTGCGCTAGGCCCGGGATACCGCGCAGCGCATACTCCAGCAAGGTTTCCTCGGCGTCTTCAGCCTTTAAATGCTGCCGGATATGGCCAATGCGCGGGGATTCCTCGATGAGCACATCGCCGGCATCGGAGTCGGTCTCACCCAGGATCAGGCGAAAGAGCGTCGACTTCCCTGAACCGTTGGGGCCGATGATGCCGACGCGCTCCCCTTTGTTGATACGGAAAGAGACATTTTGGAGCACTTCCTGTGTTCCGTAACGGACGCTGATATTTCTGAATTCAATCACGTGCTAATCTCGCTAAAACAATCATCCAGTGGTTTTCTCGGCGTGGCTGGCTATTCGATGGCAAACGTTACCGGTTGCGTAGCGATGACAAGCCCTTGCGCTGTACGGGCTGTCGCCCGGATGGTATAGGTGCCTGCGGAAAGACGAGAGGGCGGCGGCCCCTTCTCAACCGCGGCGGAGACGCTTGCTCCCGTAGCGTAGCCCAGGCGTTTGGTCTCCATGAAGAGTGCGGTCTCGACGCAGTTTTTCGCGGGGGTGGCCTGCGCGGTCGCCGTTACAAAGGCCGGACCGGCAATGCGCTGCTCGCGCGTGGGTTGCGTGATTTTCAATGCAGGTTGCTCGAAGCCATCGCTGGAGACCAGATACGTCTGCTCGATCACTTTGCTGGGATGGCGTTTATCATAGGGTGTAATCGTCAGCACGACCTGCATGCTGCCGCGTGCGTAATCTTCCGCAGTGGGATAGAGATGCATTGGATGCGGGCAGTCGTGGTCCGGCGAAATGTAGAGCTCCTCGGTGGCAGACCCGTGCTGTGCCACGCGTACAACGACTAAATCGGTCGGGCGTGGTTCAGGCGTCAATGTGATGGCGTATCCTTTGCTGGGCGAAACCTCCGTGCGGTTCGGGATCAGACCGATATCGGGGGTCGGCGGAGGATTAAACAGGAACAGGCGTTTGTCATAGGTTCCATCGATGGCCGGATCTTCGGATTGCGCGGCGGTCATGAAATAGGTGTAGGTGGTTGCCGTGTTCGTTGTCGCCGTAATGCGGATCGTCTGTTCGATGTCGTAGTTCTCGGGGGTGAACGTTAAAACAGGTGCGGAGAGGGCAGCCACTTCCGGCTTATCCATGGCGCAGAGCAACGTGACGGCTGCGCTGGGTTTTGCCGCGAGGCGGATGCTGGCGAATCCGGCCGTCTCGCGGTTGACGCGAAACGAGCGCGTATTGAGGATAACCGTGTTGGCGGCGCGGTTCAGCGTTGAGAGCTGCCGCAGGGTCTCATAACCGATTTGTGCGCACTGCTTGTGGTAACCGAAGGGATGTTCGGTATTGGAAAGGATCGGCTTCTCCTTATCCGAAACCGGTTGAAATCGCGCTGTAACGGAGGTATACAGCATGTTGGCCAGCATATAGGCCAGCCAGTCGTTGGGACGTCCCGACGCGCAGGGGGCCACCAGGCTTTTGTTTTTCTGATAGGCCCGGGCCCACGCCAGCGGATACGGAATATAATTCAGGTTGCGGTTCCTGGCCGCATCATAGCCATCAAGCGTGATCTGTTCCAGCATGCGCAGGTTGTCGTTAGCCGCATTGGCGTTCATGTTCCCCCAGTTGAACACGGCGATAAACGGCTTATTTTGTTCCGACGCGGCGTGCGAGGTGTAGTTTTCCTCAGCCATGAACAGATCCACATGCCGCATGTCGCCGTAGATCATATCCATCGCGATGCTGTTGCGATCGAAGCCGTCATAGTGCCAGTGTGCCGGTGTTTTGAAGATGTAATCCTGCGAGGCGACTTCGAGGATGTGTTCCAGATTCAACCGGACCGGGTCTTCGTCTTGCGTATTCAGACTGTAAAGCGCTAATCGCTTGGTGATCTGATGCACCATTCTGATCGTGCCGCCGGTAAAAAGACCGGCATAGTGTCGCGTGATGCGCGCGTCGGCCGCAGCATCCCATGCGGAGCGCGCCAGTGCTTCAACCATGCGCTTCACGGCCCAATCTGTTTCTGTTACCGCGTTGGGCGACTTTTCTCCGGCAAGTTCATTGTAGATCATTTGTGCCGCAATGAATGCGTTGGCGCGCATTTTGAGCGGCGATTCTGGGACAATCCGATTGTGTTCCAGTGCGTCGATCCAGCCAAAAGCGGCCGGAATGACGCTGACTGCACACCCATCGCCGACGCGATAGGTGATATCCGCGAGCGCAGGAACGCGTTTGTCGCGGAACGAACTGGGCGGCCGAGCAAGTAGGAGCAGGCGCGGTTGCGTGCCTTGAGCCCGAAAAGCATCCGAAATCTGCAGCACGCTTTCGAAGAAGATCTCGGGATATTGGCGGATGATTTCTTCGGATTCCGCAAGCAGGACGAAATCATAATTGCCGCTCAGCAGTTGCTGCCGATTGGCCTGCAGATCAGGATTGTACCACCAGCCGAGTAGCGTGCGGTTCTTATCCACGGGGGCAAGCGTGACGCGTACCGGTTTGCGCGTCGATGCGCGAATCGTGGTTTCAAGGTCTGCGCAGATCGCATTCGCGTCGATTCCACCACCATGGAGCGAATGTGAAATCAGTGCGATGCGCACAGCTTCATCCGCATTGATATCCAACGACGATGGCGCACTAAAGTTAAAAAACCATTGAGCCGAGACGGATAAAATGCTGAGAAAAAAGTAAAAAAAGAAAATGGTAAAGCGCGGTATCATTTAGAAGATCGTGTTTTTAATTCACGTTTTTTGGGTTTGCCTATAATGCGGAGTAAACTTGTTTCGAGGAGTTGCATCTCAGGGGTCGAGGTAGAAACCAATTTCTCACGCAGTTCAAGGATGCGAAAGCGGGCAATACGAAGCTCGTTCAGCGTGTAATTGAGGGCATGCGGCAATTTACGCTTTAAGGCCCAGGCGTTCATGGTTTTCGGATTGACGGGCAAGGTGTTGAGCAGGACAGCTGTTTCCGGTGAGAGTGAGGTCGACCATCCGGCGTTAGCGTGAATCCACTTCAGGTCATAGGCCTCGCGGATAATGATCAGCTCCTTGATATTCTTTTCCAGCATGCTCGCCAGCATGATGCCGATCCCGCGCTGACCGCTCAACTGATGCAGCGTGGTCACAAAGGCGATCGGATCGCGCATGCCAAAGGCATCCAGCACGTCCCAGGCTTCAGCTTCGCGCCCTACAGAGGTGATCTCGCGGATATCCGCGGCTGTGCCCCGTGTTCGAGGGTAGAGATAGAGGCGCAGCTTTTCGATCTCGGAGATGATCAGCCGCGTGTCAAAGCCAACGCGTTCTAGAAATTCCTTGCGGGCCTCTTCGTCCATCTCAATGCCCGCTTGGCGCAGAAAATCAGGCAGCCGTTGTTCTGCGACCTTTTCCATCTCCCACGGTTTCAAGGCGCCGCCGAAATCCATGACCTCGCCGACTTTCTGGCAGGTCTTGAAAAAAATCGAGGTCCGCAAGATTTTGAGCGCGGAAATCACGAGGATCTGATCCGGGGCGAGGCCCTCGTTCAGCCAGGTTGCCAGGAGTTCGACGGATTCTTTGGCCAGTATGCTTTCAGAGGCGCGGCCACCGCCTGTCAGAAAGGTGACATCGCGAAACCAGGTCAGCTTCTGGCCGCCGAAAAAGCCGGGAGTTTGTACGGATTCCTTGCAGGCTAAGACCGCTTTTCGGATCTCTTCCGCGGAATCTTTGTGGCCATCGATGATTTCGACGCAATGCGGTTGCTCCGCTTCAGGAATGATGTGCGAAATCCGTTCCCGAGCAGCCTGTTCGACGAGGTATTCGTCTTCTCCGCAGATAAAATACAATTTGCCACTCATACATCGTGCAGAATATCAAACGCGGATGCGAAATGCGAGTAAAGAAGATGGGGAAACAGGGCGCGCGTCCGCTCTTTTTTGCGGACGGCCCTGCGCGCTATAACATCAGCCCCTGGAAGCGGGTTTTTTCCGCCGGCGCGACTGTTTTTTCCTGGGGCTGATCATCGTCCCGGATGATGCGGACTACGACGTGCGTCCGTCCGCGGATGTCGCCATAACTGGCACACAGCAAAGTCGCCTGTTCCATATCGTTTTCCGACGCTGTGTTTGCGAGCAACACGGAGGGGCCTGGAACGTTGACCGTATGCAGCAGAATGTCGCTTTCGCGTTTCATCCGCTTGAGGGCCGCATTGTCGCGCGCATCGCGTCCGACAATGCATTTTGCGCCGCCAGGAAGTCGGAAGTGACGGCCATAAAGCAAGAGCCAGACGTTGTGCTCTGCGTCCAGACCTTCATGTGTCTTCAAGTCCATCAGTTTTCGGCAAAATCCTTTTTCCGTCAGGAGGCAGCCGCCAGCTGGCGAGGGATAGTCGACCAGACCGAACTTTTCCGCCAGCTCCATTTGTGGTTTGCGCGTCCGTCCGGAGAGATCGAGCAAGCGCGTGCGATCGACAAGTCCCTCTTGTTCGGGAATCGTCGGCTCCAGGTGAAGTGCGCACAGCGGACGCAGCAGACGTCCGCTCAGTCCGGAATCGCGCTCCACGGTTTTGAGCGAGGTGCGCGTTTGCGACATGGGACGCTGGTTAAGCACTTCGCCGGTTGCGACAAAGTCGAAGCCATTCTCAACCATCATCTCGCCGGCACGCTTGATCATGCGCGCATGGCAGTCGATGCAGGGATTCATGGCTCCGCCGAAACCGTGCGGCGGATTTTTCACGAGGCCGATAATATCGGCCGTGAACGGAACGATGTGCAGGGGGATGTTGAGTGCCTTGGCCGCCTGCTTCGCGGCGTCGATCTTAAAAAAGGGACTTGCGAAAACAAGGCCCTCAACATAGAGTCCCTGTTCGCGCAACACGCAGATGCTCAGCTGGCTGTCAAGTCCGCCCGAAAGCAGGCAGTAGCCGCGGCCGACACGTTTTGCAGATGTATCCGGGGATGAATTAGCCATGATTGACCTGCTTGATAAAGAGTTTGCGAATGATGCTGTCTTCCGCGACGATTCCCTGGTCGATCAAAAGGCAAATGGCGGTGACCGCAATACCGGCAATCAGGACGCCGAGTATGTTGGCAATGAAAAATTTCCGCTTGTCGAGCCCGAGGAGGTACGCGCCAAACGCTCCCGAATACGCGCCGGTACCGGGCAGGGGTACGCCGATAAAAATCGCTAATCCGAGCTCGCCGTATTTCTCCACATAGGGGTGAAGCTTGTGCTGCGTTTGCTCAAGCCGCGGCCAGATGTGGGCATTGAACCAGTGCCAGCGACGGAACACGTTGACGACCGGGCCCATGAGCCAAAATGTGACCACGCCGACAAGACAGTTCGCGACAAAGCAAATGGTAACGGCCAGCGGAATCGAGAGCGCTTCGCGCCATGCGCTGTTAAAGAATGCCAGCGGAATCGAGGCGCGCAACTCAAGTCCGGGTATAAACGTGAAGACGATCAGATAAAACATTACCCACAAGGCGGTCATACGAAATCCTTCTTTTCAAGCGTATCGAAATTCAGTAAACTGCATAAAGTTCTACAGCATAGCGAAAGAGGTTTTGTATGTCCATCTTGAATCGCGTTTTCCTCGCATTTCTTGGTGTTTTTGTTTCTGTTCAGTGCTGGGCGCAACTGCAGGCCACAGTCCTCCGTCAGCCCGGTTCGTCGCTCGACATGTCGATTCAGAACGAGGTTGATCATACGGTCCAGCAGAGTGCTCAGTGGATCATCAAACAGCAGCAGGATACGGGGGCATGGGGCTCGGGCAGCAATCGTCATAGGGTGACGGCAATGGGGGTGATCGCGCTCCATGCGACGCAACTCTCGAGCGTCGCGCCTGCGCTGCAACGCGGTGTCGCCTGGCTCGAGAGCAACGAGCCCGCCCCTGATGAAAAAAGACTGGACACACTCGCCTGGTATCTGTTGGCGCTTGCGCTGGCGACGCCTGAATCCGCAGATCGGGCCGACTGCATGAATCGAATTTTCACCAATGGAAGTGCGCGTGTAGAGGGGGCGTGTTCCCGCGATGTCACCTTATGGAATGAGTCGGTGATGGCGGCAAAGCTGGGCGACGATAAAGTGCCGTTATCCGCAGTTTCAACAACGAATCAGCTGGAAAAACTGGCATCCTCGTGGCCCGTGGTGGCAACGGATCCGGAGACTGTCTGGCGGTTGGCGCGGCTGATTAACCGCGCGGCGGACGGACGTCTTCTGTATCACGGTGCTGTTCTCGATTGGCGCGTGGATTTGGCCCGTGGTCTGATCGGGGCTTTCCGCAAGGACCCTGCGGGCGGCGGGTACTGGGATGCAAAAACAGAAGAAGGCCGCTTGTTAGCGACCTTCTTCGGAATTTTCGCTCTGCGCGAACTTTAGGCGCGACCGTTTATTTGGTCATAAACTTGTAGAGCATCACGCCGATGATCATCAGGAGCACGGCGATAATCGAAATCCAGATGGCGTTGCTGTTAGCCTTTTTCTGGAAATCCTTCGAGGTGATCGTTGCCGGGCGCTTTTGCGGAATGACGATCGTTGTGCGGGGAATCGCAGAGGGGTCGATCTTCTGGGTCGCGGTCAGATCTTCGCCTTCGATCATGACGGAGATGTCGCCAAACATGATGATGTCGTTGCGGAAAAGCGCGGCGTTTTGAATCGTATCGCCATTTACGCGCGTTCCGTTTGTCGAGCCTAAATCGCGTACAAAATAACTGGATCCGGTTTTTTGTATTTCACAGTGAGAGCCGGAAATCGAAGGATCCGCAATTGCAATGTCGTTGCCTTCTTCCCGCCGGCCAATTCGCGTAACTGCATTGGATAACTCAAAACGCTGACCTTGTAGCGAACCGTTCAAAACTGTCAGATATGCCATGTCAAAACCTCATTTAAAATGATTCTGTATCATACACACTCATTCGTCTCCTGTCAATCGTCCGATCAAAAAACCACACGGCTGCAGGAGCAAAAACGTGGAGCGTGGTTACGCGCGCTCGTCGTCCTCGTCGACCTCGACGATTTGCCCGTCAAACAGCTTCATGGCCTGCTTCAGTGCTGGATCATCCAAAAGGGAGGGTGCGCTTTTTTTCGACGCAGTCTCCTTCGGTTGTGCCGGTTCCTGAGTGCGGATCGCCTGCAGCCGTTTGAGAATTTCATCGAGTGATACGGAGTTTGCGATGCGTGCGCAGCGCATCAGCGTCATTTCCATCAGCGTCCGGACCGAGAGGGCGAACCGCAGGCGGCCTTCCATGTCCGCCAGCTGATCCGCGATTTGAATGATGCGGTCCGCGTGGGTAAACTCAGCCTGTTCCGCAAGCGTCTTGATCTGCTCGGGCGTGGCATCCAGATTCGACATGTTTTCGCCCACATAGAGATAAACCAGCAGATTGCGGAAATGCTCCATGAGTTCAACGGTCAGGCGCCGCATATCCTTGCCTGCACTATCAAAGGCGTCGATCAGTTTTAAAATGGCGCTCATATCGCCCTTGAGAATCGCCGCGGCAATGGCCTCAAGCGAACGCCGCGAAACAAGGCCGAAGACGGAGAGTACATCGTCTTCCGTGAGTGCGTCGCCCTTAAACGAAATCAACTGGTCAAGCGAGGAGAGCGCGTCACGCATGCCGCCTTCGGCGCCACGTGCGACCGCGAGGAGTGCATCGTCATCGATCGCGATCTTTTCCGCGGTGCAGATTGTGCGCAGACGCTCCACAATCAACGGGGTCTGGATACGCCGCAGATCAAAACGCTGACAGCGCGAGATGATCGTCGGCAAAACCTTGTCGCCCTCGGTCGTTGCAAAAATGAATTTGACGTGCGGCGGCGGCTCCTCAAGGGTTTTGAGCAAGGCGTTGAAGGCCGCGGTGGAGAGCATGTGGACTTCGTCGATGATGATGATCTTGAACGTGCCGCGCGTGGGGGCGAATTGCACCTGATCGCGCAGATCGCGGACCTGCTCGACGCCGTTGTTCGAGGCACCGTCGATCTCCAGCACGTCGAGCGCGTTGCCCGCCGCGATCTCTTTACACATGGTACAGGTGCAGCACGGCGTACCCGTAGGACCTTTCTCGCAATTCAGCGCTTTGGCGAAGATACGGGCTAACGATGTTTTGCCAATGCCGCGCGGACCGACAAAGAGGTAGGCGTGGGCCACGCGATTGGTCTCGATTGCATTGCGCAGCGTGCGCGTTACATGTTCTTGACCGACGACATCGTCAAAATCCTTCGGTCTCCATTTGCGTGCTAAAACTTCATAGGCCATAATGTGTATAGTTTACTTGCTTGGGGGGGGGTAAGAAAAGAGCAAAATGCGGCGCGTACATGTGAAAACAGCGCCGGTGAAGAATCGAAAAAAAAGAGGCAGCCGTCACGGCTGCCTCCTTTTGCCAAACGCGTCTATGCCGTTTGCCTAGCGGGCGAAAGTGGTATACAGTTTTTCCAGTTTCCCGATCGATTCCTCCAGCTCTTTCTGCTTGGCGCGCTGCTGGTCGATCACCGCGGCCGGCGCCTTGGAGACGAAGCTCTCATTGGAGAGTTTCGCGCATACGCCGGCGAGGAAGCCGCGCAGTTTGTCCAGTTCTGTTTTGATGCTGGTTGCTTCCGCCTGCATGTCGATCAGACCTTCCAGCGGAAGGTAGATCATGCCGAGCTTGCACAGCGTGCCCGGCATGGCCTTTTCGTCGGCACCAACCACGATCTCGAGGTTGTCAGAACGCAGGAGCTGCATCACGGTTTCCTGTTCAAGCGTGAGGCGGTCTGCGACCTCCGCCTCCTTGAGCTGGATGATGTACTTCACGAACTTGGATGGGGCGATCCCGTATTCTGCGCGCAAGGCACGGCCTGCCGTGATCATTTCGCGCTTCGCGTTCACATAGTTCATGACCTCTTCGGTCAAGGACCATGCCGCCTTTTGTTCGGCCGTATATCCCGTCGGATAGCGCGTGGTCATGATGGTTTCATCCTCGTTGCAGTAGCCGAGCTGGTGCCAGATCTCCTCCGTAACGAACGGCATGTAGGGATGGAGAAGCTTGAGGCTCTTGCCAAAGACATCCGCGAGGATGGAGAGCACTTGGCGCCGGCGCGCGACATCCTCGGCGTTGAGGTCGGCCTTCGCATATTCAAGATACCAGTCGCACACGTTGGTCCAGACGAAATCGTAGATGGTGAGGGCTCCATCTTGAATCCGATATTTTTCAAGGAAATCGGCCATCTTGGCGCAGGTCTGGTCGCACGTGAACAGGAGATGCTGATCGTCCGTGTGGAGCAACACGGGATCCAGCGTCAGGTTTTCCCCGGCAAAATCGCGAAACGCGAATCCATCCAGTTTATCCGCATGCATCTTGATGAAGCGGGCGGCATTCCAGAGCTTGGTCGCAAAATTGCGTCCGATCTCGAATTTACTCATGTTCACGCGCGAGTCGGTCTCGAGCGATGTGATCAGGGCTAGCGAGAAACGCAACGCATCCGCGCTGTACTGATCAATGATCTCAAGCGGGTCGAGCGAGTTGCCGAGCGACTTCGACATTTTGCGTCCTTTATCGTCGCGCACAATGCCGTGGATCACAATGTTCTTGAAGGGCGCTTCACCCATGAATTCGTATCCGGCCATGATCATGCGCGCAACCCAGAAGAAGATGATGTCGGGCGCTGTGACAAGGTCTGTCGTCGGATAATAAAATTTCAGATCAGCGGTCTTTTCCGGCCATCCCAGCGTGGTGAAGGGCCAGAGCCAGGAGGAGAACCAGGTGTCGAGCACATCCGGGTCCTGCGTGAAGGCTGCGTGCGCGCAGTGCGGGCATTTCCCCGGCTTATCCGGGGTCGCCCATTCGTGGCCGCACGAAGAACAGGTGTAGACCGGGATGCGATGTCCCCACCAGATCTGACGCGAAATACACCAGTCGCGGATGTTTTCCATCCAGTTGAAATAGATGTTCTCCCAGCGCTGCGGCACAAAGCGGATCGTGCCGTCCTTCACAGCTTGGATCGCGGGCTTAGCCAGCGGCGCCATCTTCACGAACCATTGTTTGGAAAGGCGCGACTCCACAACTGTGTGGCAACGGTAACAATGACCGACCTGATTGTTGTAGTCTTCGATCTTCGCCAGGAATCCGCCCTTTTCGAGATCCTCGACAATCTTTTTCCGGCACTCGAAGCGATCTAAGCCGGCGTAATGCACGCTCGCCTCATTCATGGTGCCATCTTCGTTCATGACGTTCACCACGGGCAGGTTGTGGCGTTGGCCGACGGCAAAGTCATTGACGTCGTGCGCCGGCGTGATTTTAACCACGCCGGTGCCGAATTCCTTTTCGACATAATCGTCCACGACGATCGGGATCTCGCGGTTGCAGAGCGGCAACTGGACCATCTTGCCGTGCAGGTGCTGGTAGCGCTCGTCTTTGGGATTGACCGCGACGGCGGTATCGCCGGGGAGGGTCTCCGGACGGGTCGTGGCAACGATGAGGGCTTCGTCGCTGCCGACTACTGGATAGCGCACGTACCAGAGCTTGCCGGCATTGGGTTCGTGTTCGGTTTCATCGTCCGCCAGTGCGGTTCCGCAGCGCGGGCACCAGTTCACGATGTAGTTGCCGCGGTAGATCAGCTTCTTTTCGTAAAGATCACAGAAGACTTTGCTGACAGCACGCGAAAGTCCTTCGTCCATGGTAAAGCGTTCGCGCTGCCAGTCGGTCGAGTTACCCAGCATGCGCTGCTGGTGAACGATCGTGCCGCCGAATTTCTCGCGCCATGCCCACACGCGTTCAATGAAGGCGTCGCGGCCGATCTCCTGACGGCGCTTGCCCTCCTCTTTTTTCAGCGCCTTCTCAACCACGTTTTGCGTGGCAATGCCTGCGTGATCGGTTCCGGGAACCCAGAGCACCGTGCGTCCCTGCATGCGGCGCCAGCGGACAAGCACATCCTGGATCGTCTGATTTAAGGCATGACCCATATGGAGAATACCTGTGACGTTCGGGGGTGGGATCACAACGCAATAGGGTTCTCCGCCTTGCGCGGCTTCCGCGTGGAAATAGCCGCGTTCCTCCCATCGTTTATACCATGCTGTCTCGACTGTTTTGGGATCGTAATTTTTTTCCATAAGTTCAGAACCTGTTTTGATAAAAAGCGTGCATATTTAACCAAAAACAGGACGGTGGGGGTAGGAAAAAGTTTTCTGCGGATCCCCGTGCAACCAATTTGACCGTGCGACTTTTAAGCTGAATTCGCTCATGCGATGTGCTACACTGTCTTCCGTGCTGAAACATGCTGCATGATGGAGGCTGTGGAACAAGGCGTCCAATCCGTCGTGCGCAGCCAGACAGCGGTCGGAGTTTGACTATGATCAGTATGCGAGTAGGGGCGTGCCTGCTTTTTTGTGCAGGATATGGATGGTGTGACGATGTGATGTCGGAGAAGTACCGCGCGCTGTGGGATCCTGAGGTGCAACAGCAGATCGATGCGGATATCGAAAACTATCGCAAGGCGGAGTGTGACCTGATGTTGACGGTTAAGCCCGGAACTTCGGTCCAAGTCGAACAGCTGACCCACACGTTTCTTTTTGGCGGCAATATGTTTCTATACGGGGATTTGAAAACCGCGGAACGGGATGCGCAGTACAAAAACACCTATATTGAACTTTTCAATGCGGCGACTGTGGCGTTCTACTGGAAGACGCTTGAGCTTGAACGCGGCGTGACGCGCTACGATGCGGATAGCCCCTTCATCTATCGTCGTCCCCCCACGGATTCCGTTGTGACCTTCTGCGCGAGCAATGCGATCAACATGAACGGGCATGCGGTGATTTACGGGCATCGCAAATGGGGCCATCCAGAGTGGATGCCGGAGGATCGCGAGGTGATGGCCGAGATCTTTGAGGCGCATGTCAAGCAGGTCGCCGAACGCTATTGCGGACGCGTGCAGCGCTGGGACATTGTGAATGAACCGACTGATCAGGCCAACCGGGGAATGATGCCGGATGATTATGTGTTCAAAACCTTCCAATGGGCGGAACGGTATTATTTGCCGACGACCGTGTTTTCGATCAACGACGCGGATCTGCATTGGGACATGGCGATGTTCAACCGCTATCTAAAGATCTGTAACGATATTATTGCTCGGGGCGCACGCGTCAACGCGATCGGCATTCAGTCGCATATCTTCTCCACTCAGGAACCGCTGAAAATCGCGGGCGGGGCGCCGATCCTGACCCCGCAGAAAATTCGCGAACGCCTAGATTGCATGGCTGCAGCCAAGCGTCCCCTGCACATCAGCGAGGTGACGATCAGCGCGCCGGATGCGACGGAGAAGGGGTTGCGCATTCAGGCGGAAATCGCGCGCAACCTCTATCGTCTCTGGTTCAGTTATCCGCTGGTCTACGGCATTACCTGGTGGAATGTGGTGGATGGCGGCGCTGCGGAGGGAGAACCTGCGCTGTCGGGACTCTATACCGCGGACATGGTAAAAAAACCGGTCTACGAAACCTTGCGCGCGCTGATCCATGAAACGTGGAAAACGCGCCTCACACTCCAGCCGACCGTGGAAGGGAAAATCCACTTCCGCGGCTTCAAAGGTCAGTATCGCGTGTCTTGGATTGATCCCACGGGTAAGGCTCAAAAGAAGGAAATCCGCGTAGGCAAAGCTCCCTTTTAAAGTGCTAAAAACGCGACTTTCTTGGCGTTATGCAGAATTGCATGGACTGGCGTGCCGAGAAAGTGATATTCTACATAATTAATTTTGAACAGAGGGTTCACGGATGAACCCCCATATTGAGGGAATGAGGACTGAGATGAAGACGATCGATTGGAGTTCGCTGGGGTTTAAATATCTGGATACGGATTGTCATATCCGATATACATGGCGAAATGGTGCTTGGGATGCGGGTGAACTGGTCAAGGAACCCTATATTCATCTGCATATCGCGGCCTCCTGCATGCACTATGGACAGGCTGCTTTTGAAGGGATGAAGGCGTTCCGTTGCAAGGATGGAAAGATTCGTATTTTCCGTCCTCATGAAAATGCAATCCGTATGATCAATACGGCGCGCCGTACATGTATGGCGCCTTTTCCTGAAGACCTTTTCATCGATGCGCTTAAGCGCGTCATTCGCGCCAATGAAGCGTATGTTCCGCCCTATGGAACAGGCGGCGCGCTCTATCTGCGTCCCTTGCTGATCGGTTCGGGCGCCCAGATTGGCGTTGCACCGGCCAACGAGTATACGTTCATCGTTCTCGTTGTTCCCGTGGGACCTTATTACAAGGGCGGCCTGCAACCGGTGAAAGCCATGATTTACGACGAATATGATCGTGCGGCGCCGCTGGGTGTGGGGCATGTGAAGGTGGCGGGAAATTATGCGGCCAGCCTCTATGCGCATGAAGCGGCGAAGCATGCGGGCTTCCCCGTGGAGCTCTACTTGGATGCCAAGGAACATCGCTACATCGAGGAGTTCGCAACCTCCAACTTTATCGGTATTACCAAGGACAATGCCTATGTGACGCCCGACTCGCCTTCGATTCTGCCCAGCGTGACCAATAAGACGCTGAAGCAGATCGCGAGCGATCTGGGAATGCGCGTCGAGGTGCGTCCCGTGACCTTTGATGAGCTGGCTGATTTTGCCGAAATCGGTGCCTGCGGCACAGCGGTGGTGGTCACGCCCGTCAATGAAATCCGTCGCGGTGACCGGGTGATCAAGGTCGGTTCGGAAACCGGCAGCGGACCGGTGCTGCAAAAGCTCTACACCGCGGTGCAGAGCATTCAATATGGCGAACAGCCTGATATTCATGGCTGGTGCGTTGAGGTGTAAACGTGCGGCGGCTTGCGGGCCGCTTTGCGGTGTGTAAAGGAGTTTGCGTATGGAAACCGTCGATAAAGAAAAAATGGCTGTGCAGTATCTGTTCCAGTCGGAACCGGAACGCGCGTGGAATGTCGGCGAGATCATCCAAACGCTGGGCTTGCGCGGAAAGCAGATTAAGCGTCTGCAGGATAATCTGTTTGAGATGGTGCGCAGCGGCGAGATCGTGACGATCCGTCGCGGACGCGCCTACACGCTGGCGAAACAGGCCGATTTGGTTACCGGTCCGTTGCGCATGGTGCGCAATGGCGCCGGCAATGTCCTCAACCGCGACACCAACAAGCTGGTCTGGGTCGAGTCGGATGATCTGGGCACGGCTTTGCCCGGCGACATCGTGACGCTTCGGCTCTATCGCAGCGGCGATGAATCCAAGGGTAAGGTGATTTCGATTGTCGAACGCTCCCCGCGCGATATCGTCGGTACGCTTTCACCGGCGGGCAAGTTCCTGTATGTCGTGCCGCTCAATCCGGTTTACCGTAAAGACTTCATCGTGCCGGATGCGCACGGCGCGAAACCCGGTGATCGTGTTGTCGTGCGCTTTACCACATGGACAAACAAATACGTTGCTCCGGAAGGGGAAATCGTCGATGTGATCGGACCTTCGGATCAGCCCTCGCTGGACACGCTGGTGGTGATGAAGCAGTTTGATCTGCCTGAAGACTTCCCCGCCGCGGTCATCGAAGAAGCTGAACACGTTGCGCAGCGCTTGGCGCGGCCGGGAACGCGCGAGGATCTGCGCGATCAGTTTATCATTACGGTCGACCCCGCCACGGCGCGCGATTTCGACGATGCGATCTCATTGAAGCGCGATGAGCAGGGCAACCGCGTGCTGGGCGTGCACATTGCCGATGTCAGCCATTTTGTGCGCCCGGATTCCGCGTTGGATCGCGAAGCGCGCGAACGCGGAACCAGCGTTTACCTGGTCGACAAGGTCATTCCCATGTTGCCCGAGCAACTCTCCAACGGTGTCTGCAGCTTGCGGCCTGACGAGGATCGCTTGACCTTTTCCGTTTTCATGACCTTTGATGCGCAAGGCAAGATGATCGCGCGCCGTTTCGCACGGTCGCGCATCCGCTCGAAACTGCGGTTGAACTACGAACAAGCCATGGCGATTATTGCGGATCAACCGCCTGAGGGCCTGGCGCATGTTTCAGCGGAGACGATCACGGTCTTGAAAGAGACCTGGGGCCTTGCATCACAGTTGCGCGCGCAGCGTTTTTCAATGGCCGCGCTGGATTTGGAAGTGCCGGAAGTTGAAGTCGTACTCGATGCTGAAGCGCGCATGACCGGCTTGGTGGTCCGCCCCTACGACGAATCCCATCAGCTGATTGAAGAGTGCATGGTTGCCGCGAACGAAGCGGTTGCCGCTGAACTGTGGACGCGTGGAATCAAAATCCTTGCCCGCTTGCACGAACCGCCGGACGACGATAAACTTGATGAGTTGAAGGCCAATTTGGCGCTGCTCGGCTTCCGTCCGCGCAATTTGGCGGATCCGCAGACCTTGGCTAAATTTCTGCATGAGACGCAAAATCATCCGTTGCGCTATCACGTTCACACCATGGTGTTGCGCAGTTTGAAACGGGCGCTCTATTCCGCGGAAAAGATCGGCCATTTTGGTCTGGCGAAAAGCTACTATGCGCATTTCACCTCGCCGATCCGGCGCTATCCCGATCTCGTTCTGCATCGTCAATTGGCCGATTATTTGGACGGCAAGGGCGGCAAGCTGCCGCAGAGTTATTTAACCCAGACCGCGATTATGGCTACGGAACGCGAGCAGGTCGCCGATGACGCTTCGCGCCAGCTGATTGAGATCAAGAAGTTCCGTTTCCTGCAGCAGCAGATCGACGAAAAGAATCTGGTGGTCTACCGCGCCGTGGTGGCAAAGTGTACAAATTACGGCGCCTTTATCGATGTGCCGCAATTGGCGATGGGTGGTATGATTCACATTTCACAGTTGTCGAACCAGTTTGTACGCTTTATTCATGGTACCGAGACGCTGGATGCCGGCGGCAAGCTCTATCGCATCGGAACGGAAGTTAACGTTGTGATTGCGAACGTGGACTTTGCTCAGCGGCGTGCAGACTTTACGCTGGCCGAGCGCAATGAGGCTGCTGCGCCCGATCGGACACCGTTTAATAAACGGCGTGACCGGAAACGCGAAGACAGCGCCAAGCAGAAGCAGAAGTCTGCGCAATCCGAAGGCCGTGCCAGCAAGCCCGCACGCGAAAGCGCTGCGCGCAAAAAAGAGAAAGCGCCGTTTTACGCAAAGGTGGCGCGTTCATCCGCAAAGACGAAAAAACGCACGTAATTAGCCCTGCAGGACGTAAGTGGTGAGATCCCAGGCTGTTCCTGGAATCACTTTTGTCATTGCAAAAGTCGCGATGTACGTCTTGTCTGCGACCAGGTTGATCGTGTTTTCCGCGCCGTATTCCAGATGCAGTGCCGCATAGCGATCCTGTAGGATATTGCCGAGCAAAAGTGCCTTCTCAAAACCGTCGCCGCGTTTGAAATTCCAGACTTCGTCGGGCTGGGCGACGCGGAAGGACTCTTCATAAATCGATTCGTTCGTCCAGGCGTTGAACTCCACGACAAGTTGGGCGATCTCGCGATCGCGTGCCTGCACCCGCGAGACCGGGTTGCGCGTCATGGCTGCGTAGAGGAAGGGGGCGATGTCCGTACGTGAAAGATCCCGCCATGCGTAGAAGGCCAGATCAGCCGTCGGGTTGCGTGTGCGCATGAACTCAATGTGCGCCAGAATCTCTTCGCGCGTCATCGCGGGCGTGATGTCAAATGCGCCTTCCGTTGCATCAAACGTCACCTGTTCCGTGTGGGGCAAGCGCGGTGTGGTATGGCAGAATTTGATCAGCTGGCGTACCATTTCTTCAGCATTCATGCAGCTGTCGCCGATGACGGCATGGAGCGCCTGTACATCGGATTCCTTGCCTAAGTCAATGCTTTGCTGCGCCACAAAGTCCTCAACATCATTGAGCACGATTTTGCACGGCGGATAATTGATGGCGAAGATTTCCTGGGGGATCGATTCGATAAGCCGGTCGCGGGTCGAGTCAGTGACTTGGTAGGGACTATCTTGTTCAAACTGGAACGCCTGTTCGAGCGTGATATACCGATGCGCGCCGCGGATCAGGCAGCGCAGTACAAAGCATGCGCGCGCCGTGCGGTTTTGACGCAGAAAGTTGCCCAGGATCTCGGGCGTTAACGGTGTGGTCAGGAAATCGCGCAGACGCGATGAGAAATGGCTGTATATCGCAGGTTCGATTGTGGCGCGGGGATAGAGCAGGTGGATCCAGCCTGTCGCATGCGCGACAATGGTGACGCGCTCATTCTCAAGCGCGCGCCGCGCTTGCCCGGAAATCTGCGTACCGTTGAACCACATCGGCTTGGTTACGAGCCGGCGGTTGTTGATCAGGATTCCGGCGTCGATATCGATGAAATTCTGTGAGTGCAGCGGCGTGGCCATCAGGAAAATATCGTGCAGGGGAATGCGCGCGACCACGAACAGGGCGGCTGCATAGAGAGCCGCCAGCGAGACGCATTCGCCCGCACCGGTTGTAAACCCTTCACGGTGCTGAAAGGCGTCCATGGCTTCAATCGTCTCTGTTTTCCAATACGGGATGACCTCCGCGTCATACGCGTTGAGACCGAAATGCGTGCGAATATCAATGTCAAAGTAATAGGCGTCGCCGGTATACCCGAAGAGTGCATTGGATTCAGCAATCACCTCCGGCGCGATAAACGGCGCAAAGCGGGCCAGTTCTTTTTTTTGTTCAGTAAGGCCCCATGTCTCCAAATCGAGGTTGAAGACGTAGTGGTCCATGATGTACTGCTTCAGCCGCTGAAGGCGTCGATAGGGCTTCTGTTTATGGATGTCCTTGAACCAGGGATCGTCGCGCCAGCGCCAGAGTCGCGGTGAAAGAATGTTAGCGATCACGAGGCTATACATCAGCTCGGGGAAGACAAACACTTCCATGTCCGACAATGTGATCGCGGACGAGGCGCGTTCTAATTGACGTTTATGCACAGTCATTCATCCTGTTGATCCAGATGCGCCCAGCTTTTTTTTGTGGGCGCATCTGATGGCGTGCTTTATTTGCTGCGCTTAAAGGCGCTTGCTTGTGCATCCAGCTTATCCAGTTCGCCGGCATCGAATTTCGGCAATTCACTCTGATGCAAGCGCAGCTGGCGAATGGTTTCACGGGCGATTTCAATATCGCCTTTCTTGAGCTGGATGCGTGCGAGCGTGATCTTAATGCGCAAATCATCCGAGTAGATCGTCATTGCTTTCTTTACGCAGGCTTCGGCCTCATTGAGATCCTTGTTCGCCTCGAAGAGGATGGAGCCCAGGGTTTCCCATGCCACATACAGCTCTTTATTCTTTTCAATCGAGAGGCGGGCAAACTTTTCCGCATCGTCATAGCGTTTGATACGGCGCAAGACTTCTGCGAGGTCGTTGAGCGCCGCGGCGCTTGGATTCGTGTCAACGCTGCGACGCAGGAAATCTTCCGCTTCGCCGTAGTCACCCTGCTGAAGACGCAAGGAGCCCATGACATAATTGGCCAGCGCATGTTTACGGTTGACGCGCAGAACCTGCCGGGCATGGAGCTGGGCGCTCTCCTGATCATTCATGGCGATATCGAGCTGCAGGATCATGTCCTTCAGCGCGGCGATTTCCGGACGCAGAATCGATGCGCGGATAAAGTTTTCACGGGCGGCACGGTTGTAGTTCTTGCCTTTTTTCACGGCCAGTTGTGCCCGCGTGATCTGGATGAAGTAGTTGTCGACGGTGCCCGCGATATTTTCCATGCGCGGCAACGTGACTTTTTCAACATCGTTGACCTCGTCTTGCTGCAGCTGCAGCATGGCGAGCATAGCCCACGCCTGCAAATTCTTAGGTTGCAGGTCCGTGGTTTCCTGCAGCGCCATGCGTGCGCGCGCCAGATCGTTGTTCATGAGGTAGATGCTGGCCCATTCAACGCCCAGAGCGCCCTTCTTGTCGTCAGACTTCGAGGCTTTTTCAAGCCAGGCGCGCGCCTTTTCCAAAGCACCTTCTTGCACCGCGAGACGCGCCAGCCCCAGCAGCGCCGTGCGGTTGCTCGGATCGCTCTTGATGATGTCCTTGTACACTGCTTCCGTCTTGGCGCGGTCTTCGGAGAGATTGTAGATGGCCGCCATGGTTTGGAGGGCGTTGTTGCGCTGTTCAAGCGGGAGCAGCTCAATCGCGCGATTGATGCCGGCCAGCGCCGCGCCGGTTTGACCGGAGAGCGCCCAACCCCAGCCCAGGCGGGCGAAGATTTCCGGCGACCGTACATAGCCGTAATAGCGCGACAGCGACCACAACGGATATTGGCGTTTGAGGTTGGCGATAAAGTCTTTGAGCTCGCGTTCAATCGCGGCTTTGCTGGCAACGGTACAGGCGGCGTTGCGGCGTGCCATTTCAAAGCGGTTGAAGAGTGCGGAGACATTCTCCTTGTCGATGATTTTATTGACATACGTGTAGGTGGAGAACGCATCTTTTTCCTGTCCCAGATCTTCAAGCGTGACGCCGAGATTGTTCGCGACGAAGCCCATATGGCGGCGCAACTCTTTCTTCAGGAGGACCATCGGTTCGGTGGAATCCGCTTCGCGCTTTGAGATCGCCAGATCAGACTCCATTGCTTTCCAGAATGCGACATAGTCCGTGTAGAGGGATTTGCCTTTCAGGGGCTGGATGTCGCGGATGCCGCTGAAGAAAAAGAATTCGGAGATCGGGGTCAGTCCCGCGGTATACCAGAAGTCCGGTACGTTGTAGACCGCGACTTTCTTTTCGATATCTTTATCAAATGCAAACCAGTCTTGGATGAACGGGAGCACGCCGAGATCGATGGTGCTGATCATGCGCGCTTGCGTCGCCTCATCGAAAAGTTTTTTTGCGACGATCAGCTTTTCCAGCTCTTTCAAGTAGGATTGGCTCATATCCTTTTGGAGACAGAGCAGATTCAGTTCCTGTTTGCGTTCGCGCGCTAAGATCTTGAGGTGATTGTCGAGCGTGCCATCGGTTATAAACCAGGTGCGTGTGCCCATCCGGTCAAGGATTTCCTTGGCGCAACGGTCGGCAAAGTCCCCGCGCGACCGTTTGCACTGGAAGGTGTTCAGCAGGCTGGCGATGACGATCACCACAATCAGGGGGTAGGTCAACAGCAAGCCCATCCATTCACCGCTGGACATCGTCAATGGACTGACGACGAGTCCTTTGCGGGGCCGGCGAACTTTGAACAGCAGATACCAGTAAGCCACCAGATAGCCGCCGAGCATTGCGAGCATGGTGTAGGCGAAGATCGGCAGCTGTCCGTACGGTTTCAAAATCTCGGAAGGCGAAATCCCGGTGTTGGTCAGTCCCAAAACGGTAATGATGGTGAGCGTGATATGCAGAATATACTGGCTCCAGGACCGCTCATTGTTGAGTGCGCGCTGTGCCGCAAAGACCATGGCAAACCACGGCACGACACTCATAATCAAGAGGATGATCCATCCTACGCGCGGTAGATTCGTGAGGAGATAACCGACTTGGTGTCGCCAGATCGCGATCATCACGGCCATCGGTGTTTTGAGTTCATTCAGTTCGGGATTGGGATAGTTCTGAATAAACTGCTTGGAGATGAAATAGTAAAAGCTGATGCCGACGACGAAAATGGCAAACATCCATGTGATGCGCTGCAAGGAGAGGGAGCCGTGCCGCCAGATGATATAGACTGAAAATGCGACAAGAATGGGCAGGATCGGAATAAAGGAAGCGGTCTCAACGACGCCGAATCCGCAGAGAAAAGCGAACAGGGCGAGGAGGCTGCGCCACGATGTGAACGTGTACAGGAGCAGCAGGCAGACTGCGCAGAGAACGTAGAAAAGATCGAAACTTTGATACTGCAGACGCGTCGCTGCATGCCATACAGGGACGGAGAAGAGCAGGGCGATCGCGGCAACCGCGCCACCCAGACGCGAGACGGGCACGGCGTAATCAATCGAGTATTCCTCCGTGATGGCACGCCGAATCAGGTGACTCATGATGAAGTAGAGCATCATCACTGAACAGGTTGAGAAGATTACGCTCAGCAGATTGAGTCGCAGCGGCAGCGTGAGAAATGAGAAGTGACTTGTCCAGGAGACGATGGCGCCCCATAGGGGATGTTGCGGAAAAGGCAGATTTTCAAGCCCTGTGAAATACGCGATCAGCATCGCAGACTCACCTGGAAAAACACCCCGTGAACAGGTGACACCGTAGACAAAGGCGGCGAGTACTCCCAATAAGGCTGCAATTAGAAAGTCACGGCTTTTTTTCGTCGTGTTTTCAGGTGTCGTCATGCTCATTACTTCTCCTCGATTATTCAATCAAATTAAGGTCACCCAATTAAAATAACGCTTATTTACTATAGCTGTTCTAAAAAATCTTCGCAAGCACCGAATTGTTTGAGAGGGCTATAAGAACGAGTATGCGCGCGAGGCGGCAGCATGGTGTGAAAAACAACACAGCAAAACCGCTGACCCGCACATGCGGTGTCAACGGTTTTACATTGAGTGATCGGCTCGGTAGGTCAGCGCGCCTAGACGCCAGAATAGGCCAGAAATCCGCCGTCGACCGGGATCACGATGCCCGTTACGAAACTTGACGTGTCGTCGACTAAAAAGCGCACGGCACCGCACAGGTCTTCGGGCTTGCCGAATTTGCGCATCGGCGTCTTGGCGATGACCTTGTGGCCGCGCGCAGTTAAGGTCTTCTCATCCTTCTCCAGCATCAGGAAGCGATTCTGGTTGGTGATGAAAAAGCCCGGCGCGATGGCGTTCACGCGAATGTTCATGGGAGCCAGATGCGTCGCCAGCCAGCGCGTGAAATTGTCAATCGCCGCTTTTGCCGCTGCGTAGGCCGCCACTTTTGTCATGGGCTGCGTTGCCGCCATGGAGGAGATGTTGACGATGCTGCCGCCCTGGTGCAGCATGGCTTCGGCAAAAACCTGGCAGGGCAGCAATGTCCCGATAAAGTTCAGGCGGTTGACGAACTCAAAGCCTTCGATCTCCATGCCAAAGAAGGTGTCGTTGAGCGGTGTTTCGTCCGTCATCTGTTCGGCGGCGCATGTCCCCTTGGGATGGTTACCGCCCGCACCGTTGATCAGGATGTCGATTTTGCCCCAGGCGTCCAGCACTGTCTTTTTGGCCGCGACGAGCGAGTCGCGGTCCAACACATTGGCCGCTACAGGCATGACGTAGCGGAATCCCTTGGTGCGCATTTCCGCGCAAAAGGCCTCCGCGACTTCCGCGCGGAGGTCGAGTACAGCGACTTTCGCGCCGGCACGCAGCAGATCCTCCGTCATGACGGAACAGAGCACGCCGGCACCGCCGGTAATGACGGCTACTTTGCCGCAAAAGGGTTTATTGCCGTAAAGCAGTCCCGCGTTCATGCCACGCAACTCCGCGAGGCCTTTCATGCGGCCTGCATAGGAATACCCGGGATAGCATGCGCGGTGCGCATCAATCGCCATCTGCTTGCCGTGGTCGGGCCGCACCACGATGCCCTCGCCGCGCCGCTTTTCTTCAGCCGCAAGGGCCTTGAGGATACGCGCCATATCCGTATGCCCCTCTAAGTGGCAGGCGGACTCGTGGAACGATTTTTCCGCCACAAACGTGGTGTTGCGCAGGTGCACGAAGTGGATGCGGTGCACAAAACGCTCAAACATATCGGACGTGTCGTTGTCCTGGCGTCCGCCGAGCGACCCTGCGCAGAAGGCCATGCCGATCGCATCGGAGGGCACTTCGCGATAGAGCTGCTCAATATCCGCGGCGGTACTGACAATGCGGGGCAGCCCGAAGAGCGGACGCGGGGGATCATCGGGATGGACCGCGATCCGCACGCCGAGTTCTTCGCAAACCGGGCGGAGGGTGTTGAGGAACCCGTAGAAATGTGCGCGCAGTTTCGCGTCGTCAATGGCGGCGTACGTCTGCAAGGCGGCGAGAAATTCGTCGCGGCTCAGATCCTCAACCGTCCCCGGAAGTCCCATCAGGATGGTTTTGCCGACTTCGTCGCGTTCCGCCGCGGAAAGGCCGTCCCAGACTTTTTTCGCACGGACGAGTTCTTCCGCTGAATAGTCTTTTTCGGCCTGCGGACGCTTTAAGTCAAAGCAGTCATAGGCGCACACTTTATCCATGTCGCAGAGCAGGACGGATGAACCGTCCGGTAACGCCATGGTTGCTGTCGAGCGTGTCCAATCCAGAATCGGCATGAAATTGCAACATACCGTTTTAATGCCACATTCTGCTAAATTGCGCAAACTTTGGATGTAGATGTCCACGTAGTTCTGCCAGTCACCGGTGTGCGTTTTGATCGCTTCATGGATGGGGAGACTTTCCGCGACCGACCAGCGCATGCCCGCGGCTTCAATCTCTGCCTTGCGGGTTAAAATCTCTTCTTTTGTCCAGAGTGCTCCGCACCGAATATGGTGTAATGCAGTTACAATATCGGTTACTTCTGCTTGTCGAATCTCAGCCAGCGTTACCGCGTCAACCGGCCCAAACCAGCGCCATCCATTCCTCATCGGATCTCACCCTTTCTTATCGCCATTTGCCTTGGCGTTCTACGTCAGAACAGCTCCAACACTCAACTAGCGTAGCAGAGTGCCGGTGCACTGCAAAGTCCAGAATTCTTTTTCTTTGCGAATAAATTTTACAGCACACGTGTTTTTTTTTCTTGTAAATCGATCTTTAATTATCCATTGATGCTGTCGGCTTATGCTTGTCTTTGATACCGCATCGCGCGTATATTAAAACAAAATGTGTTGTTCATGGTGTTATGATTCAGGTTCTTCCAGATACTCAAGGAATGCGCAGCATCATTAATCTAGGGGTGATCATGTTGCACATGGCGGCGCTCGTCGCATTGGCCGACGAGCGCGTTTTGCGCAAAGCGGCGGATGTGCGTCGGTTGCCGCGTGAACACGCGAATGAGAAGATCGCTGTGCAGCTTGAGGGCATTATCGTGTATGACGTTGCGCAGCACGTCACGCCGGGCTTTATCATGCTGGATGATACGGGCGGCGTCTATGTGAATGCAGAGGGTGAGAAGCGCTGGACGGTCGGGGATCAGGTGGTGATCACGGGCGAAACGGAGTTGGGCAACTATGCGACTGTCGCGCGCCTTAAAACCATCACCCGCGTCGGCCGGAGTGAATTGCCGCGTGGACGGTCGGTCACGGCCGAGGAGATTGCCTCGGGCAAGTGCGATTATCAGCGCGTGTGCATTCGCGGCGTCGTGATCACGACCTATAAGGATCGTGCGGACCCGTTGTGGACATGGATGATTGTAAAGACCGAGACCGCCGCCGTGAGCGTGGCGTGCATCGGACCTGCGGAGAAGACGGACGTGTTGCGCCGGTATGTGGACGCCGCGGTTGAGATTGAGGGCGTATGCATTCCCTTCTGCAATGTGCGTTCCGAGTTTTTAGGGGCGCGTATCAATATTCAGGATTGTTCGGAAATCCGCGTCTTACAGCCGCCACACGAAGATCCATTTGAAGCGCCTATGCTCGAGACAACGCACCTGCTACACCTGACATCGCGTTCGCCGATTCTGCATCGGCGTTGCGTGAAAGGCACGGTCACGGCTCTGTGCGCGAACAAGGGTTTCTTCATGCTTGTCGATGAGAAAGGGCTTTTTGTCTCTACGGTCTGCACCAATCATCCGGCCGTGGGTGAGATGGTCGAGGTCTCCGGTTTTCTGGACAGCTCCGATATATTCGTGGGACTCAGTTACGCGGTCTTCCGCACGATCGGGAATGGGGTTTTGCCTGAGCCGATCCCGGTCAAAAAAAAGATGCTCTTTCAACATCCGCGCGGAATCAAGATGCTGCACCCCGATTTTCATGGGCAGATCGTGCAGCTCACGGGGACGGTGCAGGGGCTGACGCGCTCCGTGGACCGACGGTTTCAGCTCAATCTGGATGTCGAAGGTTACCTGGTTCCCGTCGATCTGGGCTGCATGAAAGATGTTCCGCTTACGGTCGGCAGTCTGGTGCAGGTCACGGGCGCCTGCGTGATGGAGTTTTCCGAACGACGGCCTGTCATGGATTTTCCCGATGTCCGTGGGTTTTCGCTGATTGTCCGATCGCCCGATGATCTGGTGGTGCTGCATGATGTTTCGTGGTGGACCGAGGAGCGCCTCGGCTATGTGATTGGCGGGCTTGTTCTGATGCTGGGGCTTTTCCTGGGATGGAATGCGATCTTGTATCGTCGCGTCGAGGCGCGCTCGAAGCAGGTCAGCGCTGAAAACATGGCGCGCCTGGAGGCCGAGTTGCGCGTGCAGGAGCGGACGCGCCTGGCCGCGGAGTTGCACGACTCCTTTGCGCAGAGTCTCGCCGGCATATCCATGCAGGTGACTGCGGCTGAACTGGCCCAGCAATCCGCGCCGGATGACCTGCCGAAATGCCTGACCACCGTGCGCAAGATGCTGGATGCCAGCCGCGATGAGATCCGGCGCTGCGTCTGGAATCTGCGCGCGCAAGTCTTAGAGAACAGGGATCTTGTTCAGGCGCTGAACAATGTGGTCCTGCCGCTGCGCAAAGAGGCCGCGATTGACGTTAACGCGCAAGGACAGGCGGTCGAATTGTCGGATCAGACGACGCATGCGTTGTTGCGCATTGCGCAGGAACTGATCGCGAATGCGATCCGCCATGGACATGCGACGCAGATCAGCGTTGATGTGAAGTACTTTACCGACGTGCTGATCATGGAGGTCCGCGACAACGGCTGCGGATTTAACACGGATGAGACGCTGGATGCGCGGCATGGCCATTTCGGCTTGCTGGGCATTCGTGAGCGCGTCAAACGGTTGCAGGGTGAGTTCACGCTGTTGAGTTACCTGGGTATCGGAACGACAGCGCGGGTGCGTTTGTTTGGAAAGGCGATGCGTGTATGAAACCGATCAATGTGCTGATTGTCGATGATCATCTGGTTGTGCGGATGGGCGTTGCTGCGGTCCTGCGGTATGAGCCCGATATTTGCATTGTCGGCGAAGCCGAGGATGGCGATCAGGCCATTGCCTTTTGCAGCGCCTTGCATCCCGATGTGATTATCATGGATCTGCGCATGCCGGTTCTCGATGGCGTTGAGGCGACGCAACGCATCTGCGCGGAACATCCCTCTGTCCACGTGCTGATCCTGACGACGTTTGAAGATGCGGATGATATTGCAGCGGCGCTGGAGGCCGGTGCGCGTGGCGTCTTGCTGAAAAACTCCTCGCAGTCCGATCTTGCGCGTGCGATTCGCCGGGTCTATGCGGGAGAGCGCGTCGTGGCGAAGGAGATCGAGCAGCAGCTCGCCTGCGATGTGCCGCATGTGGAGTTTACTGAACGCCAGCTCGAAGTCCTCCATTCCGTGACGCGCGGGTTGACCAACCGCGACATTGCCAAGCAGTTGAACATCAGCCCGGATGGCGTGAAAGCCCATCTCAGCGCGATCTTCAACAAGCTCGGGGCCTCTGGCCGTTCCGAGGCGATCGCGATTGCTATGCGCAAGCACCTGCTCAAATTTTAATTCCCCTGGGTGCATAATTTTTCACTGTCACAGCACGTTTCCCCGATACTCCCCAAACGGGTAGGTTGACGTATGCAAATATTCGCTTATACTGAGACGTGTTAAATATGCGAAGGGCGTTATAACGCTGAAGCGTATGTGCGTGAATGCGTGCGCCGTTCATAAATTAATTTTTGTGACGCCGTGGAATGTGCTGCAGTGTACTGCATATGACCGGTATCACGCGTAACGCACGATTTACATACGGTGTGGCGTGGAGGTTGTCTGTGTAAGACGATACTTTTCGACTTACAACATATATGAACGGGATGGTTGCACGTTACTGTTATCAACAGAGCCGTGTCACCATCCCGTTCTTTTTTTGTCGCGCACAGGCGCAAAAAAAACTGGGGCATGTCGTACGACGTGCCCCAGTTCGGTGTGATCGATTCAGCCTGAATTAAACCAGACCTTGCTCGATCATCGCGGTGGCTACCTTCATGAAGCCAGCAATGTTGGCGCCCATGACGTAGTTCCCCTTGTGATTGAACTCAGCCGCTGCATCCCAGCACTGCTGGTGGATGGCACACATGATGCCGTGCAGCTTCTGATCGACCTCTTCGCGCGTCCAGCTCAAGCGGATGGAGTTCTGGCTCATCTCAAGGCCAGACGTGGCGACGCCGCCTGCGTTTGCCGCCTTGCCGGGACCGTACATGAGTTTCGCCTTGATGAACTGCTCCACCGCATCCGGCGTGCTCGGCATGTTAGCGCCTTCGGAAACCAGTTTGCATCCGTTCTTCAGAAGCAGCTTGGCGTCATTGCCGTCGAGCTCGTTCTGCGTGGCGCAGGGGAAGGCGCAATCGCACGCGACAGACCACGGGCGCTTGCCTTCAAAGAACTGGGCCTTTTTAAACTTCTTCGCATATTCGCTGATGCGTCCGCGCTTCACGTTCTTCAGCTGCATGACGTACTCAAGTTTTTCAGCGGTGATGCCATCGGCATCGTAGATGGATCCATTTGAGTCCGAGAGCGTGACCACCTTCGCG
Source organism: uncultured Akkermansia sp. (assembly GCA_964567125.1). Classification (GTDB taxonomy): domain Bacteria; phylum Verrucomicrobiota; class Kiritimatiellia; order RFP12; family UBA1067; genus CAZMLC01. The sequence goes on along the minus strand of CAZMLC010000017.1, from coordinate 5,731 downwards.
CCGAGCTGATTGAGCTTCTCAACCGTGTACTGCGCGACATTTCCTGACCCGGAGACCGTGCAGATCTTGCCGGCGAAGTCATCGTTGCGCATCTTGAGCATTTCCTGTGCGAAGTAGACGCACCCGTAGCCGGTTGCTTCCGGACGGATGAGCGAACCGCCCCAGGTGCGGCCTTTGCCCGTCAACACGCCGGTGAACTCATTGCGCAGACGCTTGTATTCACCAAACATGAAGCCGATTTCGCGACCGCCAACGCCGATATCGCCTGCTGGCACGTCGGTATTCGGACCAATATGACGGAACAATTCGCGCATGAAGGATTGACAGAAACGCATCACTTCACGGTCCGATTTGCCCTTGGGATCAAAATCGGAACCGCCCTTGCCGCCACCCATGGGGAGCGTGGTGAGCGAATTCTTAAAGACCTGCTCGAAGCCGAGAAACTTCAAGATGCCTTGATTGACAGAGGGATGGAAACGGAGACCACCCTTGTAAGGCCCGATTGCGCTGTTGAACTCAACGCGGAAGCCACGGTTGACGATGAAATTTCCCTTATCATCTTCCCAGGGGACGCGGAACACAATCATGCGTTCCGGCTCAACAATACGCTCCAGAATGCTTTGCTTCTGAAGCACAGGCCGTGCTTGAATAACGGGTTCTAACGATTCAAATACTTCCTGTACAGCCTGTAAGAACTCCGGCTCGTTTGCGTTGCGTTTGCGCACGTTTTCGAGCACGTGATTCACATAACTCATGTGCCAACTCCTCTTCGGTGGTATCCACCGAATGCTTGGTCTGATGCCAGCAGAGGCTCAGACTTTAGTTTGCGCCGACGTTACTTCGTCACTCCGTTTGTGACGGAAACATCGACAATAATGCAATGCGAATTAGGGTAATTTTTCTCTCAAAAATTGTCAAATGAAAATGCTCATTTTTTACAACTTTGTAAAACTTGGCGAAAATACGCATATGCAGTTTGAGTCTCAACCTGTTAAAGATAAAGTATTTATCGTTTTAGCTGCGCAACCTCGGCGGCGGAGAGTTCACGCCACTCGCCTGGCTGCATGTTGCAGATTTTTATGGGCCCGATACGCACGCGCGTCAGACTGAGCACGACAAAGTGGGCGAGCGAGCACATTTTGCGGATCTGGCGGTTGCGTCCCTCGGTGAGCGTAAAGGCGATCTTGTGGGTGTGGTCGCGTCCCACCGAAAGCACTTCGACCTCCACCGGATTGATGGTGTAATCGTCGATGACCAGGCGCGAGCGCAGCGTCTCGATCTTCTCCGGCTCCATGTGGCCGGCCACGCGTGCGATATAGGTCTTGGTGTGCCCATAGCGCGGATGCGTCATGATGTTGGTCAGCTCGCCGTCGTTCGACATGAGCAGCAGGCCTTCGCTCTCTTTGTCGAGCCGACCGACCGGCACCAGCCGCTCGCTGATCCCGCACGCCTTGATGAAGTCGCAGACCGTCTCGCCGCGTTCGTTGTCCGCGCTGCAGATGAGGCCGCGCGGTTTGTAGAGCGCAATGGTCCGCTGACGTTCGATCTCGCGCGGCACGAGCTGGCCGCGCACGCGGATCTCATCCGTGGCCGCATCGACGCGAAAGTAGGGGAGTAAGACCACGGCGTTGTTGACCGTGACGACTCCGCTGGCGATCAGCTCCGCCGCATGGCGTCGCGAGGCGATACCGCGTTTAGCCAGGATGTTCTGCAGCCGTTCTCCGGGGATATCTGCTGTTGCGTGTTCAGGGGTTGTTTTGTTACTATTTTGCGTCATGTCGCTTACCGATCGAGATTACATGCGTTCCGGGTCTAAGACCGAACCGAAACAGCCTGGGTTTTTCCAGCGTCTGCGCTTCTGGTTGTGGTGCTTGATCCATGGTCGTTGAGCAGACAGTGTGAATGATTTGCAGTGCAAAAGCAACTGGATTTTCCAGCGTAAAAAGCAGTAAAGGAAACTAGGCTATGGCAAAGGTGATGATTATCGGCGCAGGCGGTGTGGGGAGCGTGGTGGCGCATAAGTGCGCACAGGTTCCCGAGGTGTTTACGGAGATCGTGCTGGCTTCGCGGACGAAATCCAAATGCGATCGCCTCGCCAAGGAGATGAATGCGCAGGTGAAGGTGACAACCGCAGCCGTGGATGCCGACGATGTCCCTGCCTTGACCAAGCTGTTGAAGAAGCATAAACCGCAGCTCGTCATCAATGTCGCTCTGCCGTATCAGGACCTGCATATCATGGACGCCTGTCTGGCTGCCGGCGTGAACTATCTCGATACCGCGAACTATGAACCGCTGGATACGGCGAAGTTCGAATACAAGTGGCAGTGGGCCTATCAGGAGCAGTTCAAAAAGGCAGGGCTCATGGCGCTGCTCGGTTCCGGCTTCGATCCCGGCGTCACGAGTGTCTTCACCACCTATCTGCAGAAGCATGAGGTCGCGCACATCAAGGAGATCGATATCATCGACTGCAATGCCGGCAGCCACGGTCAACCCTTTGCCACGAATTTCAATCCGGAGATCAATATCCGCGAAGTCACAGCCAAAGGCCGCTACTGGAAGCGCGGCCAGTGGATCGAGACGAATCCGCTCTCCGTCAAAAAGCCCTTTGCCATGCCCGATAAGCTGGGCAAGCTGAATATCTACCTGATGTATCACGAGGAGCTGGAATCGCTCGGCACGCACATCCCCGGCTTGCAGAAGGCGCGCTTCTGGATGAGCTTCTCGGACAACTATCTGAAGCACCTCGAAGTCCTCGGCAACGTGGGCATGACGCGCATTGATCCAGTCAGCTTCAACGGGGCCGAAATTGTCCCCTTGCAGTTCCTCAAGGCGCTGCTGCCGGACCCGGCGTCGCTCGGTCCACTGACCAAGGGCAAGACCTGCATCGGCACGCAGGTCGCGGGTAAAGATGCCAAGGGCCGCGACAAAGTGGCCTTTGTTTACAATGTCTGCGACCACGAGGAGTGCTATCGCGAAGTGAAGTCGCAGGCGATCTCCTACACGACCGGCGTGCCGGCCATGATCGGCGCGATGATGATGCTGACCAATACATGGAAGGGCATCGGCGTCTTCAACATGGAGCAGTTTGATCCTGATCCCTTCATGGCCGCGCTGAATCAGCACGGCCTGCCGTGGAAGGTGTTGCGCAAACGCGTCTTCACCGCGCCGCGCGGCGTCTAAAAGGAACGCATGATCCCCACACCCGCATTTGTTGTTGACCGGACTGCGATCGCGCGCAACATGGCAATCCTGTCCGAGGTTAAACGCCAAACAGGCTGCAAGATCCTGCTGGCCCTGAAAGCCTTCTCCATGTACCACGTCTTTGACCAGATGCGGACCGCATTGGATGGCTGCTGCGCCAGCTCGGTGCATGAGGCGCAGCTCGGACGCGAAGCCTTCGGCGGTGAAGTCCATGCCTTCGCCGCCGCCTTTTCGGAAACGGAAATGCAGGCGCTGCTCAACACGACCGACCACGTGACGCTCAATTCCTTTGCGCAGCTCGCGCAGTTCGAACGCGTCATGGTGCGTTGCGGACGTCGCGTCACCTGCGGTCTGCGCATCAACCCGGAACATTCCGAGGGCCATACCGAGATCTATGATCCCTGCGCGGCCAAGTCGCGCCTGGGCATCCGGCGCGCCACCTTCGATGCGCACGCCTGGCCTGCGATCACCGGCTTGCACTGTCACAACCTCTGTGAACAGGATGCCGCACCCTTCGCGCGGACCGTAGCCGCGATTGAGGCGAACTTCGGTGATCTGCTCGACCGCCTGACCTGGTTCAACTTCGGCGGCGGCCACCACATCACGCGGCCGGGCTACGACATCGATCTGCTCTGCGCAACGCTCGTGGCGTTTAAACAGCGCCATCCGAATATCCAGACGATCTATCTGGAACCCGGCGAGGCGTGTGCGCTCAATGCCGGTACGCTGGTCGCCACGGTGCTCGATGTGGTCGAGAACGGCGTGCCGATCGCGATCCTCGATGCCTCGTGCGCCTGCCATACGCCTGATGTCATGGAGATGCCGTACCGTCCGCGCCTCTTCCGCAGCGCGCGCTGGCAGGGTGAGGCAGCCCCGGAGCCTGACGCGGATTGCGGCGCTGAGCCGGGCGAAAAGCCTTTCACCGTGCGTCTGGCCGGTGCGTCGTGCCTGGCGGGCGATGTCTTCGGCGAATGGTCGTTCAATACGCCTGTCCAGCCTGGCGACCGGATGATGTTCGAGGACATGGCGCATTACACCATGGTCAAGACCAATACGTTCAATGGAATCCATCTGCCGAATCTGGCCGTGCGCGAGCTGAATGGAATCGTGAACGTGGTGAAAACATTTGGGTATGCTGATTTTAAGTGTCGCTTATAAAAAGAGGGGGAAGAATGAAAGTGTTTCTGTTCGGAGTCAGTAGCGTGATTGCGGCGTGCTACGCATGTGCGGATGAACTTGTTTCACCGGATGGCGCGGTCAAGGCGTCCATTGCAATCGAAGAGGGGCGCATCTGGTATTCGCTCAATTATTTGGAAAAGCCGGCGCTTGAGAAATCCGAAGTCGGACTCGATTTTGCAAAGCCCGCCGTCACGAACGGCTTCAAAGTTAAACGCCGTGAAAAAGGCGAGAATCATTCGCAGTGGAGACAGGTCTGGGGCGAACGTTCGATTGTGCCGGATCAGTATCGCAAGCTGATTCTCCAAGGCGACCTCTACGACGTTGAATTCCGCGTCTACAACGAAGGTTTTGCTCTGCGTTACTACATCCGCCAGCCGTGGCAGCTGCGCAGCGAAAAGACGAGTTTCACGCTGCCTGCGGACAGCGCCGCCTTCGCGATTGCCGGTACCGAGGATACCTTCCCGCAGCAGCCGCTTGCGTATGATAAAATCCCTGCGCAGAGCATGACGCCCTTTACTGTCGCTCTGGCTGATGGACGCTACCTCTCCATGGTCGAGGCCTTTGTTGTCAGCTATCCCCGCTGCCGCGTCAAGAAGCTCGGCGATCAGCGGATCGGCGTGACCCTCATGGGCAAGGCGCAGGGCGAACAGGCATTTCATACACCGTGGCGGGCCTGGATCGTGGGCAAGAGCGAGGCGCAGCTGATCGAGCATGCCTATCTCGCGCTCAATCTCAATCCGCCGCCTGTGCAGGATACCTCTTGGATTCAGCCGGGCCTGACCATCTCGGACCACTACAACTGCATGTTGACCATGCCGGATCTCAAACGCGTGATCGATGTGGCCTCGACCAATGGCTTTAAATATTTGCAGCTCGACTGGGGCTGGTACGGAACCGAGTGGCCGTGGACGGACAAGGAGCGCGAACTGTTTTTAAAGACCAACCCGAGCTGGTCCAACGAAACCACCTGGGTCGCCAACACCTATGCCGATCCCTTCAAGGTCGCCAAGGGCAAAGTGCCGTACCGTCCCGACTGGAAAAACTTCCACACCGTGGTCGATCTGGATATGCCCGAGCTGGTGCGCTACGCCAAGGCGCATAACATGGGCATCTGCCTCTACATGCACGGCAACGTGCTGGCAGCGCACGACCTCGACAAACTCTTCACCACCTATCAGGAGTGGGGGCTGGCCGGACTCAAGCCGGGCTTTGTGCGCTACGGTCAGGCTGCGGATACCGATTGGCTGCGTCACCTCGCCGAGACCGCCATGAAGCATCACCTCTGGCTCGGCATCCACGATGCCCACGTGCCGGACGGCCTCGAGCGCACCTATCCCAACCTCTTCACCAC
>CAZMLC010000016.1:0-40135 GCA_964567125.1 uncultured Akkermansia sp. | reverse complement strand
GCCGCTTTTGTTTTGCACGGAAGGGGATCGACACCTGTTCGCGGGGGTGTTACAGTAGAGCATCATCCAAACGGCTGTTGAAAAGGGGTGCAAAATGAGCATGCGTCTGTTTTTCTGGTGGAGCGTCGGATTTCTCGTTGCCTTTCATGCCATGTGCGCGGAAAGGCCGCCGAACATCATCGTGATCATGGCCGATGATATGGGTTATGCGGACATCGGACCCTTTGGTGCTACGCAGCAGAAGACTCCCGCGCTCGATCGCATGGCGCAGGAGGGTATACGGTTGACCAGCTTTTATGCGGCTGCGGTCTGTTCGCCCTCGCGCGCACAGCTGATGACAGGCTGTTATCAGGCGCGCATTTCTGTTCCGCACGTTTATTTTCCGGGCAATCCGAACGGCCTCAACACCAACGAAGTTACGCTGGCTCAGCATCTGAAACGACGGGGGTACGTCACGGCGTGTATTGGCAAGTGGCATCTGGGCGATCAGCCGGAGTTCCTGCCGACGCGGCGCGGTTTTGATTCCTATTTCGGGTTTCCCTATTCCAACGACATGCTGAAGAAAAACAGGGCGGATGAGCGTGTGGTACCGCTGATGCGCAACGAGAGGGTCGAGGCGCTTTTAACGGAAGAGGAGCAGTCTGAGATTGTTGCACGGTATACGGAGGAGGCGGTGCGTTTTATTCACGCCAACAAGGAAAAACGCTTCTTTCTCTACCTCCCGCACACCGCTGTCCATACGCCTATCCATCCAGGCAAGGCGTTTGCAGGTCGATCAAACAATGGCCTGTACGGCGATTGGGTCGAAGAGGTCGATTGGAGTACGGGCCGCATTCTCGATACGCTGCGTGCGCTGAAGCTGGAGCGTGAGACGCTGGTGCTCTTCACCAGCGACAATGGCCCTTGGCTGATCAAAGGGAAGGATGGTGGTTCCGCGCTGCCGTTGCGCGGTGGCAAGGGCAGCACATGGGAAGGCGGCGTACGCGTACCGACTTTGGCATGGTGGCCGGGGCATGTGCCAGCAGGGACCCAGTGCGACGCGATTCTCGGCAACATTGATATCCTGCCGACCTGCGTGACTTTGGCTGGGGGTAACATTCCAACGGAACCGGTTATCGACGGCCGCGATTGCTCGCGTAATTTGCTGGGTATTTCATGCGAGTCACCACGTGAAGCGCACTACTATTTTCTGGCCTATGAACTTCAAGCGGTACGTCAAGGCCCGTGGAAACTGGCGCTCACGCGTCAGAGCGATCTCTATGGCGGTAAGACAAAACGGATTCAGGCGGAGGGCGTTCGTCTCTATAACCTAGCCGAAGATTGTGGCGAAACAAACAACTGCGCGGCGCACTATCCAGAGATCGTCGCGCGATTGAGCGCTCTCGCCGCGACGAAGAATGCTGAAATCGGTGGCAAGCACCCTGCAGCCCGTCGACCCGAAGGGCGCGTTGTGCAGGCTAAGATGCTCTATGCGTCGCCGGAAGATCCGAATCTGAAAAAGAGTGAATCGACTGTTCCTGTCGATTTCAATAAGTTGCGGTCGGGCGATACGCTCAGCGGTAGCGCGGCACCGCGCGTGGCGCAACGGCCATTCGAAATAACGTTGCGCGTGGAGACGGCGCAATCCAACTGCGTGCTGCTTGCGCACGGCGGATTGTCTGTCGGCTATGCGGTGCATCTGCGCAATCAGCGCGTCTGTTTTTCTGTGCGCACTGCGCGTGAGCAGGTGAGCAGTATACAGTCCGATCGCCTCTTTGTGAGTGGTTCAACCCTTCGTGTAGACGTGGGGAATGATGGCCGTATGGTGCTGTTTATCGATGGACAGGAGGTTGCCCGCGGACATGCGCATGCGCTCTTGCCGCAGCAGCCCATGGAGGATTTTTGCCTGGGGGTCGATACGCGCAATGCAGTTGTTCAGACCTTTGACAACACACCGCTGATCGGGCGTATCGATGGGGTTGTGATGCGGCTGGGGGCTGCTGTGCCTTAATGTGTTGTCTGCCGATTGTAGTGCCAGAGGATGAGGCCCTCACGTCCAGCAGGGACAAGCGCGCACGGTTCGGCGGTGTTCGGTAATGTCCGGATGCGTCCGGGATGTCCGGTTAATTGCGCGTCGGCGAGCAGGTGTGGCTTTTGCGGACAGCGCAGCTGATGGTGTCCGAGCACGCGCGGGGCTCGGATTGTGCGGATGTCGATGAGAAAGAATCCATTGTGCGTATCGTTCACATAGGCGTGATCCTGTGTCAGGACAACGCCCCACATATCCATGCCGCGTCGATAGAAGGGCGGAAACTTGAGCGTGGAGAGCAGGAGCGGATGTGCAGGGTCGGAAATATCAAAGAAGGAAACGCCGTGGCCTGAGCCGAACGCAGCGTCACCGGGACGCGGCGTTGTACGGGACGCCGCGTGGTGTCCTGTCGCGGCGGCGAGCAGTGTGCCATGAACCGCAAGACCATCGCCAAAGCCATCGAGGGCCAGGGTGTTGACAATCTGAGGGGCGCAGGGATCGCGGAGATCGATGATCACGACCGCACGGTTTGACCATGTGCCTGCATAGAGCCAGCGGCCGTGGATGACCACGGATTGCGCTTCTCCGACGCGCACGGCGGAGAGAAAACGCGGTTTTTCCGGGTGCGTGATATCGATGAGTTCAATGCCAGCGAAACGATTCGCAACGGCGAGCAGATTGCCGGAAACCGCGATGCCGGTAGCGAGTTCAAGCGTATCGTAATGGCAGGCGATCCGCGGCTGCGCAGGTTGACGGACATCGATGATAAAGAGCCCGTCCTCGCGGCTGGTCACAAAGGCGTATCCGCGCGATACAGCCACTTGCCGAACGTTGCCGAGCCCATCCAGCGTTGAAATACGCTGCAGGCGTCCTGTGCGTGCACCGCTCTGGATGCACAGCTGGCGATTGCCGATCGAATAGAGCAGATCGCCGTCGCACGCGACATCCATGGTGAGGCCAATGCCGAGCGCCTGGGCTGGAAGAAGCGCGCCGAATTCAGGCCCGGGGTTGGCTACGACGGGCATTTCATGGGGTGCGGCTACGGCGGTGGAACAGCAGAGGAGTAGAAATAAACGTATCATCAGGGTTGGAACGCGCATACGAGCGTCTCCATTCGGCATGCATGGCCGCAACGCACAGGCCGCACGGATCGGTAATGCGGTAAAGCGCGCGATGAGAAAAAAGAGCGTGATGAGGACAGCAATCATATAACGGCATCTAAAAAGGTCTGGATCCACGGAATGAATGATTTGACAAAAGGACCATGGCCCATACCAAGGTAAAGTCCGAATTGCGCAACCAGCGCATAGGCGCAGGAAAATTGCGCCAGCGCTACGCCGGAGAGTGTGAACTGCCCGAGGCTGAAAAGCCCTACGCCGAATTGCGAGATCGTGACGATGCCGCAGGCGAACTGTCCGATCGCGATGACGCCGCGTGCGACGACGGGTCTGCGATTGGGCGCATATTTAAACGAAATATGGAGCAGGGGAAGCCCCAGTACGGTCAGCGGCATTTTGTATTCAAAGCCATAGCCGGACCAGGTCTCCTTCGCCGGATAGGGTGCTCCGCACTGCGGGCATGCCTGCGCGTCTTCAGAGATCTCGCGTTTACATGTGCGACAAGGTTTCATGATTTCACTCCTGTGCGCGTTATTGGAAAATCGCGTTTTCGCGTTTGATCCAGCCGTGTTGATGTCTGCCTTTGGGGTCGCGGTGTGTCCAGTGGATTACGCCGCCCTTTTCATTGAATGCATACTCGCCATTGACGAGGAGAACATCCCCGACAGCGAGCGGCGCGACACGGCCTGCCAGATCGATGTTGTGCGCAATCAAGATCGTTTGTCCCGATTTGAGTTCAATCAGAAAGCGCTGGTGACGGCGACCTGTGTTGTCATCCTCCAGAATGCGGCAGACCGTTCCTTGAGTCATCACCTGCTTGCCGTCATCGGCGGCGTTAAAGGTCGGATGCGTTGCCGATGCGCTGCGTTCACGTACTGGCGCGGTCTGTTGCGCGATGGCTGCTGGGGTTACACGCTGTTCGGTGCGCGGTGGCGTGCGGGCATCGACAACGGCAAGATAGGCGGCAATGCCGAGAATGAATGCTATCAAAAATTTTCGCATAATGAAGAGCGTCTATGCTGTGCGGCGAGACATTTTATAAAATCAGCAGCGCACACAACACGTTTAACGTAACAAATGCGGAATTGCTTGTCAAAAGATCATCGCTGGCTGCAATAAAAAAACGGTCTGATTAAATTCAGACCGCTTTTAAATGAATCGGTATGCCGAGGCATTACTTGTTGTCCGGTGCGGCAGGCGCCGGGGCTGCCTCGGCGGGGACAGGTTGCCAGCCGCCACCGAGCGCCTTGTAGAGGCGGACGAGCTGTGCGGAGATATTCCCCTTGCTGGCGATTTCCCCCTCTTCGAGCGCGGAAAGCGAACGCTGGGCATCCAGTACGTTGTTGAAGTCGGTCAGGCCGTTCTTGTAGAGATCCTCGGAGATCGTGACGGCTTTCTTGGCGGCGTCGACCGCTTTTTTGAGCGAAGCCTCGCGTTCCATCTCCTTGTTGTAGGCGACGAGCGCATCGCGGATCTCCTTGGCTGCTGCGAGGACAGTTTGCTCATAGGCAAGCAGGGCTTGCTCCTGTGCGGCTGTCTTCGCCAGCACGTTGTTGCGGATCGAGCCGCCGCGGAAGATCGCCCAGGAGACTTTGGGGCCGAAGCCGTAGGCCATGCTGTCGTATTCAAAAAAGTTCGGCGCCTTGAGCGACTGCAGGCCAATCGCGCCATTCAAGGCGAATTTCGGATAGTAATCGGCGCGCGCCATGCCGATTTCCGCCATAGCGGCCGCGGCCTGGCGTTCTGCTGCGCGGACATCGGGACGGAAGCGGATCACCTCAGCAGGGATACCCTCCAGCAGCCATGCCGGCGCCTCGGGGATTCCTTTTGGGGCCGCGAGCTGCTCGTGCAGCGTGCCCGGCATTTCGCCGGTTAGGATCGCCAAGGCATTGGCGGAGGATTCCAGCGCACTTTCAATGGCCGGGATATCCGCGCGCGTCTTTTCCAAATTGTAGATCGACTGCTGGATGGGGAGTTGATTTTCCAGTCCGGACTGGGCGCGCGAAGCGACCAGCGCGTAGGTGTTCGATTGGATCGCGACGTTGTTCTGAGCCACGAGCAGGCGCTGTTGCGCGGTCCGGAAGCTGATGTACCCGGTCACAACTTCCGCGGCTAAGGTGACTTTGACCGCTTCACGCATCGCGGCAATCGCTTGCAACGATGCCATCGAGGCCTCGAGTTGACGCCAGTTGCCGCCGAAAATATCGAGTTCCCACGTTGCATCAAAGCCCGCGCTGTAGTAGTTCTGGTCGAGATTTCCCATGGGGAAATTCATGCTGTTCTGGCTGACGCCCTGACGTTGATATTCGCCTGCGAAATTGAGCCCAGGAAGGAACCGTGCGGCTGCGATACCGAGCTGTGCGCGCGCTTGACGGATCTTGGCCTCGGCGATGCGCAGTTCGCGATTGGTGCTCAGGGCCTGCTTGACCAGCGCCGTGAGCTGGGGATCGTTGAACGTGTCCCACCAGGTCGCAATCGCAAGGGTGTTGGTTACCTCGGCCGCGTGAAGCGCATTGGTCACGGCTTCGGAGCGTGCGAAGGTACTTTCGGTATAATCGGGGCCAACACGGAAGATCGTGCAGCCGGAGAGGGCGAAAAGGCCGATCAGTCCAGCACTCAAAAGAATCGTTTTCTTCATAGCATTTCCTTATCTGTCAGTGGGTTTGGCCGAATCGTTTTGCGCATTATTCATCGCCATTTGCCATCTCGGGCCGCGGCTTGCCCATCAGCGCGTGCGCCTTTTCACGGAAGCGCTGGAAGACGGCAAAGAGGCCGGGGACCAGCGTGATACCGATACAGGTTGCACCCAACATGCCGGCGTACACGGTCACGCCGATCGCGATACGGCTGGCGGCACCTGCGCCTTCCGCGTAAACCATGGGGAGCACACCCAAGATAAAGGTGAACGCCGTCATCAGCACTGCACGGAACCGCTGATGGGCCGCATCTGCCGCGGCTGCAACAATCGACAGTCCCTCTTCATGCCGCGTCTTGGCGAACTCCACGATCAGGATGGCGTTTTTACTGGCCAGTCCGACGAGAAGGATGAGACCCAATTGCGCATAAATGCTAAGCGATAAGCCCCATATTTTCAAGCCTACAAGTGCGCTGGCTGCGGCGACAAAGATTGAGAGCATCACGGAGACGGGGATGGTCCAGCTTTCATACTGGGCCACGAGGAAGAGATAACCGAAGACCAGCGCCATGATCACAAGGATGCCGACCTGTCCGGAGGAACGATCTTCCTGGAAACTGAGGCCTGCCCAGCTGATATCATAGCCAAGCGGCAGATAGCGCTTGGCATTTTCGCGGACGCGCTGCATGGCCTGACCGCTGGAGGCAAAGGGCATTTGAATGCCGACCATTGAAGCAGCCGGGTACTGATTGAAGCGATGCACCAGGCGGGGCGCAAGTTCGCTCTCCATGTTAAGCAGCGCGCTGACTGGCACCATCGCGCCTGTGCTGCTGCGGACATAGAGTTTACGAATGTCGTCCGGCGAAGCGCGATGGCTCCATTCCGATTGGATCATCACCATGTTGACCTGCGTGCCGATATTGACATCGTTGACATAGCGGGAACCCAAATAGTTTTGTAACGTGGCAAAGAGCGTGGAGATGGGCACCTTGTAATATTCGCATTTGACGCGGTCGACGAGCAGTTTCAGATGTGGGGTCTGCGCGGTGTAGGTGGTAAAGCAGAAGGCGATTTCGCGTGAGCCATTCAGCGAATCGATCAGCTGATTGGCGGCGGCGTCGAGCTTCTGCGGATCGGCATCATCCAGCGCCTGGACGCGGAAGTCGAGTCCGCCATTGGCGCTGATTCCCGGAATGGCCGGAGGAGCAAAGCTGTTGATCGATGCGCCGGCAATGTCCGACAATTTTTCACGCACGGTTTTTTGAATCGCGATGAGATGGAGGTCCGGGCTTTTGCGTTCATCCCAGACTTTGAGCCCAATGACGAACATGCCGGTGTTTTCGGAGATGCCGCCTAAAATACTGCGGCCATAGATGCCCAGCATCCAGTCGACGCCCTCAACTTTTTTGATGCGCGCAGTGATTTCGTCCATGACGGCGGTTGTGCGCGCTTGTGACGAACCTTCGGGCAGGCGCAGATCGATGAAGAAGACCGATTGATCTTCATCCGGAAGGAAGGAGCTGGACGTGGTTACAAACATCCAGGCCGCGATCAGGACCGAGACGACCAGCATTAGCAGCGCCAGCAAGGAACGGCGGGCCACGGCGTATGAGATATGCACATAGCCATTGCGGCAGATGTTTAAGATGCTGTTAAACCAGGCGAGCGGACCATGTTTGATCGGTTCCTGATGGCGCAGGAGCAAGGCGCAGAGCGCCGGGCTCAAGGTTAAGGCGTTGAGTGTGGAAAAGCAGACTGCGGCGGAGAGCGTGACGGCGAACTGCTGATAAATCTTGCCCGTAATGCCTCCGATGAAGCCGACGGGGACAAAGATGCCGAGCAGCACGAGGGTGGTTGCAATGACTGCACCGGTGACTTCCTCCATGGAGAGCAAGGTGGCTTCCTTGGCGGGGAGCTTGCGGACCTCAATGTTATGCAGGACGCGCTCGACGACCACGATCGCATCGTCCACCACGAGTCCGATGGCGAGCACGAGCGCAAAGAGCGTGAGGATGTTGATGCTGTAATCCATGACCATCAGTACGGCAAAGGTGGCCAGAATCGAAACCGGGATGGTCACGGAGGGGACGAGCGTTGCGCGCCAGTCCTGCAGAAAGAGATAGCAGACGCCCACCACCAGGATGAAGGTGAGCAGCAGAGTCATGGTGATCTCCTCGATGGCGAAGCGCACATAGCGCGTGGCATCGTAAGAGACATTGAGCGTCATGTCTGAGGGCAAACGCGCGCGGATCCGTTCGATTTGACGGCCGATTTCATCCATGGCTTGGATGGCATTGCTTCCTGGCGTCTGATAAACAGCGAACACGGCGCAATCGCGGCCGTTGAATTTCCCCGTAATACCTTCATAATGGTCGCTGCCGAATTCGATTTTTGCGATATCACGCAAGCGGACAATGGCGCCATTTTCCGCAGTGCGGATCACAATGTTTTCAAATTCCGAGATTTCGGAGAGGCGCCCTTGCGCGGTCAGCGTCCACACTTGCGGTGAGGATTCAGAGGGAACACCGCCGACCGTTCCCGCGGAGGCTTGGACATTCTGGTTACGGATCGCCTGGATCACTTCATCCGTATTCATGCCTTTGGAAGCCATGCGGTCCGGATCGAGCCAGATGCGCACGCTGTTGCGCGCGCCGAAGATCGCGACGCCGCCTACGCCGTGAACGCGGAGCAGTTCAGGCCGGACGCTGCTGTAGAGATAATCGCTGAGCTGGAGTGTATTATAGGTGCCATGTTCCGAAAGGATATAGAAGAAGCCGAGAATATCGCTGGAGCGCGAGTCAACGGAAATACCTTGTTCCGTGACCTCTTTCGGCAGTTTCGGCGTCGCCTGCTGGATACGGTTTTGCACCTTGACCATGTTGATGTTGACATCGGTTCCAACCTCAAAGGTGACCGTGAGGGTGTAGTTACCTGAATCGTCGCTGTCCGAAGCCATGTAGAGCATGCCATCGACGCCGTTCACCTGCTCCTCAAGGGGGGTCGCGACGGTTTTAGCGATATCTTGCGCATTTGCGCCGGGGTAACGCGCGACCACAACGATTTGCGGCGGTGTGACGGGCGGGTATTGCGTAATCGGCAGATTCTGGAGCGCAAGGCAGCCGGCCAGGATCAGCACGATGGAGAGAACCATGGCGAAGCGTGGGCGCTCAATAAAAAATTTTGAAAGCATAGAAGACCTCGTTCAGTAAAAGTAGAAGGGCGTGGATGCGTCGTGCTCTGTTAGCGGGCGCTTGACGCTTTTGTGTCAGGAATGATCTTCACGGCAATACCCGGACGCACGCTTTGAACACCTTCAACGATGACGCGATCGCCTTTTTTGAGTCCCGCTTCAACGGCATAGAACTTTTCATTGCTTTGACCAAGCGTGACGCGGCACATCTCCACGATGTTCGATGCGTTGACGGTGTAGACGTAAGCGCCCTGGATGTTACGCGTCACGGCCATGATGTCGACCACCGGACTCTTCTTCGCGGCGGTTCCGTCGACGAGTACCGTCACGAACGTACCGGGCAGGAGGAGGCCCGTATTGGGGACGCGCAACCAGATCGGCAGCGTGGCGGTGTTGGAGGCCATTTCATTGCCAATGAAATCCCAGACTCCGGGTTGATCGTACTCCGTGCCATCCGGCAGGAGGATCCGGCCGCGCAGTGCATTTTGCTGTTTGGTCGCGTTGAGCTTGAACGCTTCGCGATCCGGCACGGAAAAGACCACGCGGATGGGGTCGAGCTGAACAATCTTGGCCAGGGAGATTGAAATGGTACTGATGTAATCACCTTTGGAGACGAACTTTTTGCCGATCCGTCCTGCGATCGGAGCGTAGACCTTGGTGTGTTTCAGATCGATTTCCGCGAGCTGCAGATTGGCCTTGGCTTCAGACAGCGCGGCTTTCTTTGAGGCAACGTCGGAGCGTGCATTATCGAGATCCAGCTGCGAAATGCTGCGCGTATCTGCAGATTCAAGGCGTTTGAGCACCTTCTCGTCGCGGTCAAGCGCGGTGGCCGCCATTTCGATTTCCGCTTTGCGCTGTGCAACGCGGGCGGCGTAATCCTCGTCGTCAATGGCGAAAAGGAGATCGCCTTCTTTGACGAACGCACCCTCTTGAAACGCAACTTCTTTGAGATAGCCCACGACGCGTGCGCGAATATCGACCGATTGGATCGCATCGACGGTTCCGACGTATTTGCGCGGCGGATTGACAACATCTTCCGAGACCTCGCGTACCACGACATTGGGCTGTTCGCTGGTTTTATTTCCGCCCATATTCGGCATCTTAAAGGTAAATTGGCGCGCATACCAACCGAGCGTAACCAAGCACACCGTTGCGATGACCCAGACGATGATGCTTTCGCGTGTATGTGATTTTGGAGCCTGTGAATTCAGGGCATGTGTTTCGGATGGTGCAGGGGTATTTTCGCTCATGAAGGATCTCCTTAAAAAATAAGGGGTCTAGTATACATACCCCTGTGAATGTAAGCAAGTGCGATTTTTTCATTTTCCCGTTGCGCGCGCTGGCCTTAACTATCACGGGAGTGCCTGTATTCGAGATGATAATCACGGTTGCATACGTGCACATGAAAAGCAAGGTTATTCTGCGCGCGAGGGGATTTTTTAGGGGGTGTCGGATTTTCGCGGTTGCGGATAGGGGCTCTTTCCGATAAACTACATGAACGATCAACTTTGTTGAGTTTTGTTCGGCAAATGCGTGAGGAGTTTTGTGATGAGCGATTTGTGTCCGTGTGGGAGTGGTGTTGCTTTTGATTCCTGTTGTGGTCCTTTTTTAATGGAGCAGGCCAGGCCCAAGACTGCGGTGCAGTTGATGCGTTCACGGTATTGCGCGTATGCGATGGCCTCGATTGATTATCTGTACAAGACCTCCGGGGCCAAAGTGCGCAAGGAATTTGATGCGGAGAATACGCGTAAATGGGCGGAGTCCGGCACGTGGAACGGTATTGAGATTCTGTCGACGGAAGGTGGCTCAGAGGTCGATGATGTCGGCTTTGTCGAG
The DNA here is from genome assembly GCA_964567125.1 of uncultured Akkermansia sp. Taxonomy (GTDB): domain Bacteria; phylum Verrucomicrobiota; class Kiritimatiellia; order RFP12; family UBA1067; genus CAZMLC01. The sequence goes on along the minus strand of CAZMLC010000016.1, from coordinate 29,348 downwards.
TTTATCGCGAAGTATTCGGTAAACGAGACCGAGTTTAAGCATCATGAACGTTCCGAATTCGCGAAGGTCGATGGGACGTGGGTTTTCATCGATGGCAAGATTTTCGGTCCTGAACCGATCCGCCGTGAACAGCCGAAGGTCGGGCGCAACGATTCGTGCCCCTGCGGCAGTGGCAAGAAATACAAAAAGTGCTGCGCGACGGCAAAAAGCGAGTAGGGTATGGTACAGGCTTTTATCTTTGATCTGGATGGAACGCTTGTCGATACGGAATTGCTCTGGGTCGATGCCATGCTGGGGTATCTTGCGGATCGTCAAGCGGTCGCACAGCGCGTGGAGTTGATGCGCATCGTGTTTGGGCGTTCCTGGGTGGATATCCATCGCGACATCACGGCGCGGTTCCCCCCTGTTGCGCACGTGCCGCGTCAGCAGATGGGCGATGAATTGCGCAATTATTATCTGCGTTTGCGCAACGACCCGATGAGCATTGTGATCCGTTCTTCGGTTGACATGCTCAAGCGGCTGGCGCAGGAATATCCCGTGATCGTGGTCTCCGGTTCGCCGCATTACGACGTTGAGGATGCGGTGCGGCTGATGGGCGCCGAGGACTCCGTGCGCTTTGTTTTGGGTGCTGAAGATTATACCCCGGGGAAGCCTTCGCCCGCCGGGTTTTTACTGGGCGCTCAGAAACTGGGTGTTGATCCTGCGGCGTGTGTGGTCTTTGAAGACTCCTGGGCCGGAGTCACTGCCGCGAAAGCCGCGAACATGATGTGTGTCGCACTGGCGCGTCCCAGCGAACATCAGCAGGATGTTTCCCATGCTGACTGGGTGGTGCAGGATCTGGGTGAATTTTCGATTGCGGGATTAGTGCAGCGCGTTCAATCAGGAACGTCCTGCGGACACGTACAGTAAACGCGGTGAAGGCATCGCGGTACGTTCTATTGAAAAGAGAGCAGAAGGATTATGAAATTAACAGCTGATCAATTGCGTGAAAAGTATTTGTCGTTTTTTGCATCCAAAGGCCATGCCGTTATTTCCGGTGCATCGTTGATTCCAGAAAATGACCCGACCGTCCTTTTTACGACCGCAGGAATGCACCCGCTGGTACCCTATCTGCTCGGCGAGAAGCATCCCGCAGGTACGCGTCTGACAGATGTGCAGAAATGTGTGCGCACGGGCGATATCGATGCGGTGGGTGACTCCTGCCATTTGACTTTCTTCGAGATGCTGGGCAACTGGTCGTTGGGCGACTATTTCAAGAAAGAGGCGATTGCATGGTCGTATGAGTTTTTGACGACGCAGCTGGGGTTCGCACCGGATCAGCTCAGCGTGACGGTTTTCCAGGGCGAAGGCAACGTGCCGCGTGATGAGGAGTCGATTGCGATTTGGAAAAGCATGGGCATCCCTGAGTCGCGCATCTATGCCCTGCCGAAAGAGGATAACTGGTGGGGCCCCGCGGGAACGACGGGACCGTGCGGACCGGACACCGAGATGTTTATCGATACGGGCAAACCCGCGTGCGGTGAGGCCTGCCGTCCAGGGTGCCGGTGCGGCAAATATATCGAAATCTGGAACGATGTCTTCATGCAGTACAACAAAACGGCGGAGGGGGACTATGTGCCGCTGGTGCAGCATAACGTCGATACGGGTATGGGCGTTGAGCGGACGATCTGCATGATGAACGGCTATGCGACGGTTTATGAAACCGAGCTATTCGTGCCGCTGATGGATGCGATCAGAAGTCTTTCGACCGTCGATGCGACGAGCGAGCTGAGTGTGCGCGCGGCGCGCATCATTGCCGATCATATGCGCACATCGGTCTTTATTCTGGGCGATCCGAAGGGCGGCGTGAAACCCGGCAACGTCGGGGCCAACTATGTGTTACGCCGCTTAATTCGTCGCTCGGTCCGTTACGCGAAAGTCCTCGGTATTGCGCCGGGATATACGCGGGAATTGGCTGAGATCGTCATTGCGAATTACAAGCACGTCTATCCTGAGCTGGAGAAGAACAGCGCGACGATCCTCGCTGAGTTGGTTGCCGAAGAGGAACGCTTTGAGAAAACGCTGACCTCCGGGCAGCGCGAATTTGATAAGGTTGCGGGCGCACTGAAACAGCATGGACAGAGCACGCTCTCCGGACGTACGGCGTTTAAGCTCTACGATACGTATGGGTTCCCGCTGGAATTTACGGAAGAGCTCGCGGCCGAGCAGGGGTTAACCGTGGATCGTGCCGGATATGAAGAGGCGTTTAAAAAGCATCAGGAGGCCTCGAAGCAAGGCGATGCAACGTTTAAGGGTGGTCTTGCCGACAACACGGTGGCCACAACGCGCCTGCATACGGCGACCCATTTGATGCACAAGGCCCTGCAGATGGTTCTGGGGCCACATGCGTTGCAAAAGGGCTCGAACATCACACCGGAGCGGCTGCGTTTTGATTTCTCGCATCCGGAGAAGATGACGCCCGAGCAAATTCAGCGCGTGGAGGATATTGTCAACGAGCAGATCCGCCGCGCCCTGCCGATTACGGTCGAGACCATGACCTTTGAAGCGGCGAAGGCCCAAGGCGCGACCGCTCTGTTCTCCGGCAAATATGGTGAGCAGGTGAAGGTTTACACCATGGGCGATTTCTCGATGGAGGTGTGTGGCGGACCTCATGCGACGAATACCGCGGAGTTGGGCGGATTTAAAATTCAAAAGGAAGAGTCTTCCTCTGCGGGTGTGCGGCGCATCAAGGCTGTTATCACGAACGTGAATTAAGTGAGAGGTGTCCGATGGTCATTGACTGGGGCATGAATACGATTACCTATGCGAGCTTCTTTAAGGGGACGCTCGGACAGGTGACGGCATTCATTTGCGCCTTGGTGATGTCCTTGACGTTGACTCCAATGTGCCGTCGGCTGGTTAAGCGCCTCGGAATGATCGATAAACCAGAAGCGCGGCGCATCAACAAAATTCCGATTCCCCGAGGGGGCGGCATTGCGGTTGTGGGCACGGTGCTGGGAACGCTGTGGACCTGGGTCTTTCTGGCAGGGCATACGATCAGCCACAGTTATGACTACGCATGGCTGGTGACCTTTACGCTGGCGTCGCTGGCGCTCGCGACACTTGGTTTTGTGGATGATAAATGGGGGGTCAAAGCGCGGCTGAAGCTCTTTATCCAGATCGGCGTCGCGACGTTTCTCTTTTTAAATGACGTGCGGATCGGTGGCATTCTGGTTACCTTCCCCGTCTGGTTGGATTATCTGGTCACGGTTTTCTGGATTGTGGGTGCGATCAATGCGTTCAACCTGATTGATGGTCTTGATGGCTTAGCGTCCGGGCTGGCTGTCATTGCGTCGCTCGGGATGGCGGGGTCCATTTTCTTTGCCGGCAATAGCGCGGATGTTCTGCCTTACCTTGTTTTAGCCGGTGCCTGTTGCGGGTTTCTGCGTTACAACTTTCATCCCGCGTCGGTGTTTCTGGGCGATACTGGCAGCATGTTCATTGGCTTAAGTATTGCGGTCTTCCCGCTGTTGAGCGGCGGTTCCCGCATGGGTATTATTCCTGCGCTGGGTGTGCCGTTGCTGGCGATGGGCGTGCCGATTTTCGATACGATGCTGGCGATTTGGCGCCGCTCCGTGCGCGCGTTGCTCAATCGTGGCTCGGGGGTGCATGAATGCGGCCTTATGGATCCTGACAAGGATCATGTGCATCACCGCCTGTTACGGCAAGTTCTGAATCAGCGGAAAGTCGCGCTTTCGCTCTACCTGTTTAGCATGATTTTGGTTTCTGTTGGGCTGGTCGGGCTCCTCTTGAGAAATCGTGCGCCGGGTTTCTTCATGATCGCGTTTGTTGTCGGCAGCCTCATTGTCGTCCGACATCTGATCCGCGTTGAATTGTGGGATACCGGACGGCTGTTGACGCTCTCACGGCCTGCGCTGCGCAACAGTATCGCCGTGCCCTTTTTCATTGTCTTTGATATTGCAGCCATGTTTCTTGCATGGTGTTTCGCCTCGTATTTGCTGAATCTGCCGATTACGCGCTTTGCTGTGATTCGCGAATTGCCCTATCAGATCGTTCCGCTGTTCATCGTGCTGGTGATTGGCCGGATCTATAAACGGGTTTGGACGCGTGCGCAGATTCGTGATTTTGTCTTTCTGGCGATTGTCCTGAGTGTTGGGTTCCTGCTGGGAAATGGCTTGCGGATGGTATTCAATGACAGTCGTTTTGAGTTGACGAGGATGCTGCTCCAGTTCAATTTTGTGCTGGCTGTGATGATTGGCGTGCGTGTTGCCAACGATATCATGTATGGTGTTTTTTCAATGGTTGAATCTGTGAAGTTAGGCACGCAGGAAAATGCAGTCCGTGTCCTGGCGTATGGAGCGGGGCTGAATTTCCGCGGGTATATGCGCCAATTGATGGCGAACGTTGGCCATAACACGTGCGTGGTCGTGGGGTTGATTGACGACAATAAGGCGTTGCATAACTGCATCGTCTCCGGCTATATCGTGTATGGCGGACTGGAAGATGTGCCGGATATTGTCGCCAAGCAGCGGATCAACCGCATTGTGATTGCATGCCCGATTAAAGAGGAAAACTGCCAGCGCCTGCTGGCGCTGGCGCGCGATTTGAAGATCGAAGTCACGCAGTGGCAGGCCTGCGAGATCCCGTTGCTCAAAGGGAAATAAACCGCGTTGGGATATTCGATAAAAAAAGGCCTACGTCGTCGCGACGTAGGCCTTTTTCAGTTTTATGCAGCTGCCTTACTTGAGAACATCATCGATTTTCTTCTTGTTCTCTTCGTTGCCCGCTTGCGTGCGGATCGTCTGCCAGATCTTTTTTGCACCCTCTTTGTCCGCGTCTTTTGCGCTCAGCTTTTGCGTGATGGCGCGCAACGCGAGTGTCTGGCCCTTGCTGTCCGAGGCCGTGATGGCACTTGTCATTAACGCCGGCAGGGCGCTGGTGTCCACCCAGTTGCCCAGTGCGCGGATAGCGGCCGTGGCTTCCTGGGGATTGGTTGATTTGGACGCTTGCTCGACCTGCTTGAGGAGCGCGTCACCGCCGATGCGTGCCGCTGTCTCGAGGAAGGGTGATTTTCCTTCAGGTGCGGCGGTCGTCAGAGCCTGACTTAAGGCTGTCTGGGCCGCACCCGTCGTGTCGCGCCGGGCCATCGCAGCATAGGTGAGTTGCGCCTCTTCGCTTGTCGCGCCCTTGGCGAGCAACGCCAGGACCATGGCGCTCTCCTTGAGTGTGCCGATTTCGCGCAAAAGGCGGAGTCCGCCCGTCGCCAGCTCAGGATCGTTCACAGCCTGAACACCGATCGTTAGCGCCTCGGAGGTCCGCCGGTCGCGGAAGAGTTCGAGTGCGGCTTTCTTGCCGGCGGCCGAGAAGGTGCTGTATCCTTTCACGAGCGGCGGGATCAGCGTTTTCGAGGCTGCTGAACGTGCCACGATGCGGAACTGCGCAATGCGCGCCGGCGTGTTCGTCACGTAGTTTTGCGCCATGCAGAGGGCGAAGCGTTTGGCATCCAGTTTCAGCAGGTTAGCCATGGCGCTTTGCGCGACGCTGTCGTTGCTGTCGTTGATGCGGGCGCAGAGACCGGGCGCGGCGTCACGATCACCGCGCGTGGCGAGCGCATCCATCAGCATGATGGCGCGCACCGGACAGGGCGTGGTCGCGAGTTTTTCTGTCCAGACCGCTGTCTTTTCCGCGTTGTCTGCGGCATTCAGCCAGACGAGCGCTGCGCCTGCAAGCTGCGTGTCTTTGCTGTCAAAGGCCTCCATGAGACGCGTCGTACGTTTTTTGGGTTTGCAGTCTGCCATCTCTTTGTTGAAGGTACCGCAGGCTGTCTTCGCCACGATGGGGCGTTTGCCGGCACGGTCATCAACCACGGCATACGCGACGATCTTGGCTAGCTGAGCAATGCTGGCATCGCTGTTTTTGGTGAAGGCCAGGATATCCTTTTCCTGTTTCGGCAGTCCGCACCAGCGCAACTGGTTGAGATAGAAGCAGACCACGTCCGCAGCCTGCGCCTTCTGGGCCGCGGTTAATAGGGCCTGTGCATAAAACGCGCGCTCCTTGGAGGAGGAGACGGTCATCGCGTATTCGGAGAGCGCGCCGACGGTGACGCTCGCCACAGGATCAGACTCGCCGTTGGTTTTAATCTTCGCGAAAAGTTCATCCAGTGCAGGTTGTCCCTTTTTCAGGATTTCCGCCAGCGCTGGTTCTGTGATCTGCTCAAGCGCAGCCTTGTTTTCCGTAGCCCACTGTGCCGCAGTTTTTTGCGCGGAGCAAACCGCGGCGGTCAGACAGAGAAAAAGCGTATAGATAAGATAGTGTTTCATATTCAAGTTCCTCGATGACGTTAAATAGCCCATTGATCGCGCATTTGCTGATAGATAAAGCGGTCTGCCGCAGGATCATTGACTGCGCAGAGCTTGACTGGATCAAATTTGAATCCGCGTCCCAGGCGCATGCCGACAATCGCCAGGTTAAAGATGGTGCAGGAACGGAAGGCGTTCTGCTCGTTGAGTGTAAATGTCTTCCGGTATTTGCAGGAATCGACAAAGTCGGTCTGCTGCGGAGCCGGATCAGGCAACTCCTGGAGGATGGATTCAAGGTTGGGAATGTCCGACTTCATGCGCGGCCAGAGCTTGCCTTTGGGACCTTCCAGGAAGGGAACGCCCTTGAGCGAGTCATCGCCATCGAGAACGATTTGGCAACCGTCTGCATAAGTCATGGTGATGCGCCGGAAAGAACCGACGGCATCCGGATGCTGCAGGGGCGCATCGACTTCGACCTGAATCGGACTGGTTGTGTCTTTTTCAAGCAGGTATTGGACCGGATCGAGATAGTGCTGGCCCATATCGCCGAGGCCGCCGCCATCGTAGTCCCAGTACCCGCGGAAGGTGCTGTGTGTCCGATGCGGGTGATAGGGTTTAAAGGGCGCAGGTCCCAGCCAGAGATCATAATCAAAATAATCCGGCACCGGTTGCGGCGTCAAATTCGTGTATCCGCTCCAGCCGAATTTCAGCGAGAATCCGGTGTTTGCGCCGACAACCGCTTTCAACGGCCAGCCGAGCAACCGGTTTTCAACGACTTTCTTGATGGGTTTGACGTCCGTTCCGAAACCGTAGAAGCCGCCCATGAAACGGAACCAGGTGTTGAGACGGAACATACGGTTGTTAGCTTTCACAGCCTCCATGACCCGGCGACCTTCTCCGATGGTGCGCGTCATGGGTTTTTCACACCAGATATCCTTGCCCGCCTCAGCCGCCATGACGGACATCACGCCATGCCAGTGCGGCGGCGTGCAGATGTGAACAATATCGACATCCGGCATAGCGAGGATTTCGCGGAAATCCTTGCAGGCGAAAACCTTCCCATAGCCGTTCTGCTTGGCCCGCGCAATGCCGTTCTCCACGCGATGGGCATCGGGGTCGCAAAGCGCAATCAGGCGCGTGTCCTTAAATCCAAGATGGTTGCCGGATTGGGCAATTCCGCCAAACCCGATCAGTGCGCGCGTCAGTTGATTGCTGGGCGCTGTTTCCGAGCGCAAGACGTGCGCGGGAACGATCGTGAAGGCTGCACAACTCGCAGCGTGTTTTAAAAACGTCCTTCTGCTGAATGCGTTCATGTGTAGGTCCCTTGTTTAGTAAATGCTTGTTATGTATCATCAGTATAGCATCCTCGTGGCGGCGCTGTCTATATTTCAAACGTGAAAATATTTTAAATAATGGTCATCATTGTATACATAAGTGGGGACCGTCGTTGACGCCTCTTTCCGCATGTGTTACTGTAACATCCGTATAGGATTGGCTAGCATGTAAAGACGGAACGAATTATGAATGGATATCTGGCACGATGCTTTTTGGGCTGTTTCATGATCAGTGGTATGACGGGGTGTACGCGCAGTGTACCCTCGGTCGAGGTGCGGAAACCGCTGATTTTCTCACAGGAGAATGCCTCCAACGCGATGGCTTTTGTGACGGCGTTTGTGACCGCATGCACGCCGCGCGACGCAACTACTCCCGGCGCGCAGAAGGCGGCCTCCTGGTTGCATCGTCAGCTTCAGGACATGGGTGTGTCTGCCCAGATCCAGGCGTTTACGGCGATGACGCGTGCGGGCGAACAACCCTTCTTCAATGTGTTGGCCGAGATCCCCGGAAAAAAAAGCGCGACCATTGTGCTCCTTTCACACATGGATACAAAATCCGGCATCGCGCCTGATTTCCAAGGCGCAAACGATGGCGGTTCATCCACGGGGTTACTGCTGGAGCTGGTGCGCGTTCTGCAGCGTGCGCAGCCAGCGTACCGTATTCTGGCGGGATTTCTGGATGGCGAGGAGTGCCGCGTGGCCTATGGTCCTGACGATGGTCTGCATGGCAGCACGTATCTGGCCCGGCAACTGAAGCGCGATCAGGTGACAGTCAAAGCCGTAATCCTGATGGACATGATCGGCGATCGCGATCTGAAGATCCAGGTTCCGCGGAACAGCTCAGCGGCATTGCGGGTCTTGGCTTTGCGCGCAGCGGACGCAGTGAATCTGCGGCAGCATGTCGGTCTTTTCGATGGCGCGATTCTGGATGATCATCAGCCGTTTCTGGACCAGGGATTCCCGGCGATCGATCTGATTGATTTTCACTACGGAAGCACGCCGGGCGCGAATGACTATTGGCACACACCTGCTGACACCCTGGATAAGCTCTCCGTCGGGAGTCTGCATACAACGGGCGCCATCGTGCTCACGATGCTTGATCTGCTGGTTGCAGAGGAGGCGCGCGCGCCTTCAGCGCCTTAGCTAACGCATGATCAGGGCGCGCGTGTGCACCGTCTTTTTCCAGACGATCCACATTGAAAATGAACCGGTCCAGATGATTTCGGATTCAGCATGCGCGTAGGTTTTTCCGCCGAGCGGCTGAGCAGCCTGGTTCATCATTTGAAAATTGTTTTCAATGGTCGCGCTTTCGCCAAAAACACTGCTCGCCGTGTTGGGATAGTGCGGATCGCCGCCCAGAATCGGCAATACGCCGAAGAGGTAATAGCCTGTGTTTTCGACCGCAATGGACGCGATGGGTTGTTGAAGTCCTGCATGTTCCTTGGGAAAACATGTGGCTGTGTCAACGGATGCGCAGCCGCAAAGGATCAGCGCCGGCAAGAGGAATACGCGTGAAAGAATGCTCATGGGGTCACCTGTTTTTTGGGGTTGACGATCACGCCGGAGACCTGGACTTCCTTGTACCACACGAGTCCGAACGTCGGAAAGCCGAGCCAGCACGTTGACGACAGGGTTGGTGCGATGTCGATGAGTGCGGTTTTTTGTTGATCCGCCTGATTGACCAGCACGCGTTGTACGTGCTCAAGCGTGACATCGTCTTGAAACCATGCGACTTCTCCCGGGGCTTGCGCATCCCCGCTCACAATTGGAATGGAATTGAAAAGAAAGTATCCGTAATTGCTTACGTGCATCGATGTGCCGGCTGCGCGGAGGGCCCCGTCCTGATGCGCATGCTTTGCCGCCTGTTCCGTTGAAATACATCCTGTCAGACACATCAGCACGATACATCGTGCGAAGATTTCCTTTTTCATGCGCGACCTCACTGTTTGGGTTTTGATTTGGACTGTAAAACGTACCGCACAAGTTCCTCGTAATCGTTCTCGCCTGTTCCCCAGGAAACACGCGTGCGGACGATATAGAGATTATCATCCACCTGATTGGTGTCAAGTTCCTTTTCGTCAACGGTCCGCTCAAAGGTGTAGCCTTCAACGAGCGTCGAATCGGGGTCAACGGGAAGATCGTCCTCGACCTTGTTCGTCTCGAGCAACGGGTATTTCAGCTCGCCCAAGGCAAAGACATACTGGGCATCCTGGAACTCCTTCGATGCGCTCATCATCTGCGCGCATTGGCCAAGGCTGGCCATGAGCGAAACCAAGCCCATGGCGAGAATCATGGTCGCGAGGAGGATCTCGATCAGTGTAAATCCGGCATCGCTTCTCATTTTTCCTCATCCTCCTCAACGCGTGCAGATCCCAGCGGGCTGACGATGACGGTCAGCGAAAAGACCGCCTCGTTCCCCGCCTCAGTCGTGACCTTGACTTTGTAAGGGCGGCAGGTCCCATTGCTGTTGTAACGCACCACCGCCTGGTAGGCGGTATCGCTGGCGGCATCGACAACATTGGTGCCGTCCTCGATCGGCTGCATCAGCTCGGAATCCGAAGCGGTGGGTTCAAACGAGTCCGTAAAGCCCAGAAATTGAAACGCGATGCCTTCGTAACTCTTTTCAAAATCCAGATCGGCCAGCGTGTAGCTGGCACCGCCCGAACCACCCGCGGATTGCGGGTCCGGTTCGTTGACGAGCATGTTGGTCTCGGCTTCGTCCTCCGAGGGAACGTCACCCGTGGCGGACGTCTGGATCGCTGTGGCGGCAAACGCCTTGGCCGTAACGAAGCTGTTTCCGCCGGTATCGCCCGCGCCTTTCACGCTCAGCTTGCCTGACGTCGTGAAGGTCAGCGTGACCGGCGTTTGATGGAGCAGGGCCATGGTCCGCGCATAGCGCGACACCTGTAATACGCCGCGCGTTGCGGTGCGCACGCGTGTTGTGTCTGATCCTACATTGAAATTTTGACCGACGAGCGCCGCCATGACGCCAAGGATGACGATCACGATCAAAAGTTCAATCAGGGTGAAGCCAAAGTTTCGTCGCGTGCAGGCGGACATGCGCCGTTCCTTTTCGACAGCGGGACAGGTTAGTTGGTGATGTCGTCGTCCGTACCGGTTTCCAAATCAGCCCCGGCCGAGATAACTTTGAATTTTTTGCCTTGCTTCGTATAGGAAAAGGGTGAACCCCAGGAATCGTTGAGCGCATTCTCTTTGAGCAAGCCCGGAAGCTCGTCCGTGCCTTGCGTCAGTTCGTCCAGCGTGTCCGGCAGCTTGCCGTTGTGGCGCATGGCGAAGATCTGCACCGCCTGTTCAATGGCCGTGATGCTCGTGCGCGTGGCCGCTTTGCGAGCCTCTTCATCGTGTCCGATCACATTCGGAATGACGACCGCTGCGAGGATGCCCAGAATGGCCACGACCAAGAGCAACTCCACCAAAGTAAAGCCGCTGCGCCGCTGTTTTTTCCGCATGTTCTTTTGTTCGTTCTTCTTCATTGTGCATCTCCTGTTTTGATTCATGAAAAGGGCTTGTGTTATTTGCCTCCCAGCGAGGAGGTGACCTTAAAGACAGCCATCAGGATACTGACGGCGACAAAGCCGACAACCGCGCCGATCGAGACGATCAGAATCGGTTCAAGCGCGTTGGTAAAGATCTTGATGTTGCGATCCATTTCGCTTTCATACCGGCGGCCGATATGGCCCAGTGAACTGGGCATGTCGCCGGATTGTTCGCCCACGGCCAACATGTCCGTCATCATCTTGGGAAAGACCTTGCTGCTGGCCAGCGGTCCTGAAATCGAGGTGCCGTCCGTGACGCGCTGACGGGCCGTGCGCAGCGCTTCGGCGATGACGGCGTTGCCGCAGGTCTCCTCGGCGATTTTCAGCGCCTGCAGCACATTGACGCCGTTGGAGAGCAGGGTCTTCAAGGTGTAGGCCAGCGTTGAAAACGATCCGCAGGCGATGATCCCCTTGATAAGCGGCGCCTTCAGCTTCATTGAATCCCACTTGAAACGGCCTTCGGGCGTCTTGATGTAGCGTTTCAGCATCACGATCCCGCCGAAGATGGCAAGGCCGACAAAGATGCCGTATTTGAGCATAAAATCGCTTGACCCCATGAGGATTCGCGTCGGCAAAGGCAGCGCCGTGCCCATGCTGTCGAAGATTTTCTTAAACTGGGGTAGCACCTTGACCATGGCGAAAATGACCGTCACGACGCCGAAGATCAGCACCACGATCGGATAGGTCATGGCCGAGGTGATCTTCGATTTCATGCTCTCGTTGCGTTCATAGTGTTCCACAAGGCGGCGCAGCACTTCGATCATTGCTCCCGAGGCTTCGCCGGCGTGAATCATGTTGCCGTACAATGGTGGAAACGTGGAAGGATGCGCGGTGACTGCATCCGAGAGCTGTTCGCCGCGGATAATCCGGTCGCGCAAATCGCCGGCGATAAAGGCCTGCGCAGAATCCGCTTCGCCCTGATTGGCCAGACAGTTGAGCGCCGCGCCCAGCGTCATGCCCGCTTCCAGAAGGTCGCTGAGTTCCGATGTGAACAGCAGGACTTCCGAGGACTTCATGCGCAACGGCGCATTGCCGATCTTGAGATTCCAGAGCGACTCTTTTTTGACCGCTTTCTTCACTTTGGTTTCGAGTACTGAAATCGGCGTATACCCCATGCGTTCAACGGCGACCAACGCCGCACGGCGATCCGCTGCATCCAGCGAACCTTCGACCTTGCGGCCATCGCGCGCGAGCGCTTTGTAGGTAAATGCGGGCATTATTCAGTATCCTCTGTGACGCGGATCAGCTCCTCAACCGAGGTCATGCCGCGGAACGCCTTCTGCCAGCCGTCTTCGCGCAGCGTCTTCATGCCGCCGCGCAGCGAGGCTTCGCGGATTTCCGCGGAGGTCTTGCGCCCGATGATGAACGATTCGATTTCCTCGTTGACCACCAGCAATTCAAAGAGACCGCCGCGGCCTTTATAGCCCGTCTTCTTGCAGTAGTCACAGCCATTCGGTTCAAAGACTGTCTGCTTGCTCGGCGGATAGGGCAGATCGTACCACTTCATATCCAGCGGGATTTCGCGCTTGCACTTGGGGCAGAGGCGGCGCACCAGACGCTGGGCCAATACGCCGGCTACGGCGGAGGCCACGAGGAAGGGTTCAGCGCCCATATCGATGAGACGCGGGAAGGCGCCGGCCGAGTCGTTGGTGTGCAAGGTGCTGAAGACCAGATGGCCCGTCAGCGAGGCGTTGATGGCGATTTCAGCGGTTTCACCGTCGCGGATTTCCCCCACCATGATGATGTCGGGATCCTGACGCAGAAAGGCGCGCAGGGCGCGGGCAAAGGTCAGTCCGATGTCCTGGCGGACCAGCACCTGGTTGATGCCGGGCATCTCATATTCGATCGGGTCTTCCGCCGTTAAAATACGCACGTGCATCTTGTTGATTTCATGCAGGAAGGCGTAGAGTGACGTCGATTTTCCCGAACCGGTCGGACCGGTTACGAGGAAGATGCCGTTCGGACGGTTGATCAATTTGATGATGTGCGTTTCATCGCGCTCGCAAAAGCCGAGATCGTGCAGTTTAACGAAGTTTCCGGCTTTCTGTAAGAGACGGAGCGAGATCGATTCGCCGTATGCGGTCGGCATGGTCGAGACGCGGATGTCGATGTCGTCATTGTTCAACCGGATGCCAATACGCCCATCCATCGGCAACCGCTTCTCCGCGATATCCAGATTGGCCATCACCTTGATACGCGAGATGATGGCGGCTTTCAGCTTGTTCAGCTGGGGAGGGACGTCGACCTTGTGCAACATGCCGTCAATGCGGTAGCGGATGCGGAGTTCATCTTCCATCGGCTCCACGTGGATATCCGTGGCACCCTGACGGTCTGCCTCAGCGATGATCTGGTTGACGAATTTGACAATCGACGCTTCAGCGCCTATTTCGTTGACATCGATTTTCGAGATTGACGCCAGGTCCGAATCGACTTCGTAACGGCCGTCTTCGATCATCTTTTCGATGGCATCAGCGCCCACGCCGTAATACTTGCGGATCGCTTTATCAATTTCTTCGCGTACGGCGAGGGAGACGCGCACAGGGCGGCTGGCCGCAAGGCGCAGCCCGTCGGTCATGCTCGTGTTGAAAGGGTCGGACGTTACGACGGTGAGGGTGTTATTCACCACGGAAAGCGGCAAGACGTTGTACTGGTAAACCGCGCGTGCCGGCAAGCTGTTCAGCGCCTCATCGGAAGGCCGTGCATCCGCAAGATCGGTGTAGGCAAATCCCAGTAGCTCGCCGATTTTCTTGAGAAATTGTTCCTCGGTTGTGATGCCCAGACGCGCCACGACACCCGTGATACCATTTCCATCAGAACGGTCTGCTGCAAGAATCTGGTCGAGCTGAAGATCGCTGAAGAGCCCGGTCTTCCGCAAAATCGATTTGACAAACGTGTCTGCTGTACGGGTCATACTAAATACCTTGCATCCGTGAAACACCTGAACTTTTCATGTTTAAACAGCATAGCGGATTCATTCCAAAAAACCAATGCGAAAATCAACGGCTCACGGGGACGGCACGAGCGGAACCTGCTGCTCAATCAGCGGCAGTGAAAGCAGGTCGATCGCAGGGGCATCGAGCACAAAGACGGTCTCCTGGCCCCGGATCATCGCGTAGCGTTTGCCAAACGCAAGTTCCTTGCCGATGCACACGGTTTTACGAATCGCCTCGGCGCTGTCGACATCGAGCGTAATCTCCATCCAGGGCGATTTGAATCCGTATGTATTCAGCGTTTCAGGGGTGATCCCGAGGTCCGCGACCCATTCCGCCTGAATCGACTCGAAGTGCGCAATGAAGCGTTGCACGTTGGCGAGATTGGGCGTGGCCTTGGCCAGCGGACTATCCGTGACGCGCCATCCATGAGTGGTATTATCTTTAGCCAGGGCGACGGTTTTCTGGTCTTTGCGCACCGTGATGCGGTTAATGGTTTTCGCCGGCAGCGAAACAACGAGGGTATCGCAGAGTTTCAGCATCTCGGATTTGCTGAGCAGCGCAGTCGGAATCTGGCTGGTTTCAATGCGATAGGCCGTGGGCGAGTTTGTGAATTGGAAACGATACGGGGGATTTTCATATTCATCCTGGGAGAGGGTGAAACGGACCGTCTTTTTCTCGGAAAGCACTTCGACCTGACTGATGGCGGGAACGATCGCCGAGGGGATCTCGCTGAGCACGGATGTCGTGTCCGAGGTCATGCGGAGCAAGTGATCGATCGTCTCCGCGACTTTCTTGGCGTTCGTCTTAGCTGAAATAGGGGCTTGGATGCTCCATTGCCCATCCTGCTGCACAAGGACCATGGTAAAGGCATCGCAGGTCATGGTGAGCCGTTTGATGTCGGACGGTTTTTCAAAGAAGAGCCGGTTGTCGCGCAGATAATCGGGCGAACAGTGAAAAGCCTGTACGAGCTGTTTGGAAATCACGCCGATCTCCTCGCTGTTCGGCAGGAGCAGGTAATACCCATCCATGTCGCTGCCTTCGCCGATGAGGATGCGCGTGGGCGGCGTGATCGACGAGGTCTGCGCGATAATGTGCATGGCTCGGTCGGAGTCAAACCCGTACGCCGCGGCTTTGACTTTAAAAGCGTTGGGATCAATGACGCTGGTGACGAGCGCGTCCAGCGTCGGCCAGACAAACCGCTGGACGTCGGTGGCATAGAGCAGGTCGATCAGGGCCTCGACCTTGGTGTCATCGGCAAGCGCTTCAACCGGCTGGACGAGAATCCATGTTCCCGACTCTTTGGAGAGGCGGATAAAGGGCTTGCCCGGGGTGCGGATCTCCAGCGTGCGCAGAAGCGGGCGCTCCAGACGGATCAGTTTGCGATCGCGAATGTCGTCAAGCGAGGTCGGTAGGACCGCACGGAGGTGCGCCTCGGTTACAAAGATCTGATCGTGCGTGTTGAGTTGCAGGTAGAGTTCATTTCCCGTCGGGGTTTTTGAACCAATGATAAAGGTCTCTTCGCCCGTCGGGCTGGTCAGCGTCAGGCGCGGGGCTTGCGCGGTAAAACCGAAATCGGCCAGTGCAAGTTCGCTGCGCCGGATTTCCGGTAGGGAGATGATGTCGAGGAGCGAAGCCTGTTCTAAGGCGTCAAGGAGTTGCGCCATACGCGTCGGATTGACGCGCGCGTGGAAGGGCGAGTGCAGCACCCAGCCATCAGGCGTCTTCTTCACGTTGAAGCTGAGGTTCGGCGACGTGTAGTGGACCTGCGTCAATGCATCGACGGGCGTGGTGAAGATTTCCTGCGTTTTTTGCGCAGTCAGCGTTGCAACGGTGACGCGGCGGTGCATGTAGGTTAACACTAGAATGCAGCAGGCGATCCCGATCAGAAAAAAACGAATGACGAATGTGTTCGACATAGGCGGTTACCGTTTGTAAATCCAGAAGAAGACGATGCCGGAGAGGAAAAAGAGAGCTGGAATAATCCCCGCGCTCCAGAGGAGCAGGTAGATCCAGTCGCTACGGACAAATCCTGTGACGAGTACAGCGTCGCCGCCCAGCGAACTGGCCGTGCTGGTGTCGATGGCCGAGAGCCAGTTCATCACATTCATGAAGAAGTCGCGATTGGCGTTGGTGCGTGCGGACAAGGCGCTGTTCGAAATGAAATTCGCTTCGCCGATCACGGCGATGCGCGGTGCGCGATAGGCTAGATCCTTTGCGGCCGAAAGCCCGCGTTCGGCAACCGCTGCGACGATGACAGGGCCCTTCTGCTCGCTGTGCGGATCAAACTGGCGGGGAAAAATTTCTGGATGGCGCTCGCCCCATCCAGCTTCGTCCGACAGCGCGAGCGGGACTGCACGCGGCGCATCGGTTTCATCGAGCCGGTTGGAACGCGTCGTCACTGCCAGGCAGGTCGCATTTTCAAAGATGACGGATGCGTTGTTCAAGTTGCGCGTACAGGCGTGTTCGGTAAATTGCGAGATGACGATATTCGAGCCCGATGCCGTCTTCGGACTGACTGCGGTAAACGGTGTCAACTGGATGCCCCAATCGCTCAATGCAGCTTCCATTCCCGTCTCTTTATGGTGTGAAACCATGTAGAGCAGGCGGCCGCCTTTTTTCAAGAAAGCATCCATGAGTTCGCGTTCTGTAACAGCGATTTTGCGCGTCGCCCCGGCAATGACGACCACTGTGGCGTCTTCGGGGATCTCTTTTTTGCCGGCCAGTTCAAGGGGCCGGATCTCATAACCGCTGCGCATCAATTCACGGGCGATATCCGAATATCCGGTGAGCTGGTCGTAATTATCAATCTGGCCTTCGCCGTGACCTTGCAGCCAGTAGACGATCGGACGTTCAAACGGTTTTGCCAGGCGGCTGATGGCCGAGGCACAGAGGCTTTCGCCGATGAAGATCTGCGATAAAGCGCTCGGCGATTGCGCACCTTTCAGGGTTTCCGGTGACGAAGGTAAGGTCACGAGCATTTCGTCCAGTGTCACGACAAAACGCCGTCGCTTTTGCTCAAAGAAGAGGGCGTTTGTGGGAACGCCGGCTGCCACAAGCCGGCTCGCACGCGCAAGGTCGCGCCGCGGATCGACGTATTGAATGATGATCTCCGCGCCAGCGACGCTGCGCGAAGCTTGTGCAAGGCCTTTCAGCAGGCGGCTGATGGGGCGAAAAAGAGGATTGCGTTGATCCATGAAACAGGAGATGGTGATGGAACCTTGCGTTTCCGCCAAAATGCTACGCGTCCGTTCCGAGACGATGCGCACGTTGCCGACCGGCAGTTCCGCGGCGACGGGGATGCGCATGACGAGCGCGAGAAGCAGTCCGGCCAGAAGTGTAGCCAGCACCATCGCAAAGGCCGTGGACGCGCGCAACTTGGCACGGCTGAGTAGGGGTGATGGAGAGTGAGGAGAATTCATAGCGTTATTTCAGGCGTAGGAAAAAAAGTGTTTTCGAACAGAGAAAGAGAAAGAGGATCGTGAGAATCGTATAGAGCAGTATGGCGGAGAGCGAGATAAACCCGGTTGAGAAATCGTAGACGTGCGTCAGGAGCGGGATCCAGATGTTGGAGGCCCGCATTTCCGGAGAGCCGTGGATGATGCCAAGGTAGAGCGCCGTGGGAATGCCACCGCTGATGATGAGGGCTACAATGGCGGCCACGGCGGGCGAACGGAATAGTGCGGAGACGAAGAGTCCGACCGCGCTGTAGACCGCGCATTGCAGGATCAGGATGGTGGAGGTCGGAATAAAGGCGATCAAGCGCAGTCCGCGCTGCACGGCAGGTGAGAGGACGGGCAGGATGCCTAAGGGGATGATGAGCGAAAGCGCCAGGAGCGTCATCAGTACCGTCATCAGCGCGAGGAATTTCCCGATCACCATATCGCGTTCGCGAATCGGCGCGCTCAGCAGGTGGTCGATCATATGCGTGGCGCGTTCCTCGGCAAAGAGGCGCATCGCTAGAATCGAGGCGAAGACCGGGAGCCACGGCGCTGCGGCAAGGCCCCAGATACTCTGTACTTGAATGACGCTGCCTTCACAGCGGTTGAGCATCATCACAAAGGTCCAGCCGAAGACGATCAGGAAGGCCGTTGCGGTAATGCCGCTTGAAAAGATGCTGCGATAGGCTAAGAGTTCGCGTTGCCAGATGGCAAGAATGGCTGTCATGGTTGAAACTCCAGACCGGTGGACATTTCGGTTGTGATTAACTTGAATAAATCAGCGGCTGTATACTCGCTGGTGCGATGAATGCCGACAAGGGTGCCTTTGTGCAACACCGCGATGCGCGTGCACCACTCCATCATCTCGCGGATGCCATGTCCCGTCAAGATGATGCTGGATCGCGAGGAGGCTGCGGTCAGAGTCGCGGCGACCAGGCGTCGGGTGACTTCATCCAGGTTGGCCAGCGGATCATCCAGCAGCAAGAGGCTTGGATGTGTGATCAAGGCGTCGGCAATGCCGATACGCTTGGCATAGCCATACGACAAGGTGCGGATCCGCTGCTGGCGGACAGCATTTAAATCGCACTGTGCAATCAGATCCGCCACGCGACGGCGAATGCGCATGTGGCGTTCCCCCTTGAGCTGGGCGCGATGAATCAGGTACGACTCCACGGTCATTTCCGGATAGAGCGGGCATTGCTCAGAAATATAGCCGATCAGATGCCGGTAGCGCAGCGGATTGCGGAACGGGCTGACGGCGTCAAGCTGGATCTCTCCGGACGCGGGGATTAGCAGCGTGGCGAGCATCTTGAGCAACGTTGTCTTGCCTGCGCCATTGGCGCCGACAACGGCGAGAATCTCTCCCGACGCGACATCGAACGTAATGTCGCGCAAGATCGGGACGTGCCCATAGGCAAAGTGAATGTGATTGACATGTAGCATGGCGGTCGTTACAGCGTGAACGGGGTTAAGATCGCGCGGATGTGGTCGAGCCGCGACGCGAGCAGCGCCGGGGTTGTTG
Source organism: uncultured Akkermansia sp. (assembly GCA_964567125.1). Taxonomy (GTDB): domain Bacteria; phylum Verrucomicrobiota; class Kiritimatiellia; order RFP12; family UBA1067; genus CAZMLC01. The sequence goes on along the minus strand of CAZMLC010000016.1, from coordinate 10,266 downwards.
CTTCAACGATCAGGCGCAGATAGGGTTCAGTGTTGGATTGGCGGACATTCACCCAGCCGTCCGCGTATTCGACGCGACGGCCATCCAGTGTGCTTTCCGCGCAGATGGGACCGAGTTGCTTCAAGGTCGGATCCAACGCAGCGATGGCCGCGGCTTTGTCAGCGATCTTGAAGTTGATTTCCCCGGAATTGGCGTAGCGCATGATCGGCGCCATCAGCTGACTGAAGGGAATGGCGTTGCGCTTGGCCTGCGCGACGGCATTCAGGACGATCAGCGCAGCCAATTCGCCCGAGTCGCAGCAGAAAAAGTCGCGGAAATAATAGTGTCCCGCTAATTCGCCACCGCAGACGGCGCCTGAGGTGCGCAGCAACACTTTGGCATAGGCGTGGCCGACTTTCCCGATGAGCGGCTGCGCGCCCTCTTCGCGGAGCGTCTCAATCACGCCGCGCGAGGTACGGATGTCGTGGATCACGGTCGCGCCCGGTTCGTTGGCCAGGAAGTAGCGCGCGATGACGGGGATCAGATAGTCGGGCTGGATGAAGCGGCCGCGTTCATCGACGAACATGACCCGATCGGCATCGCCGTCGAAGATCACGCCGATATCCGCCTTTTGTTCCACGACGCACGCGCTGAGCTGTGCGCAGTTCTCAACCTCCAGCGGGTTGGGCGCATGATGTGGAAAGCGTCCATCCGGCACCATGTTGAGATAGGTGATCTGCGGTCCCAGGAGTTCGGGGACAAGGAGGCCGGCCACGCCGTCTGAACCGTCGACCACGACGGTCAGATTTGAGAGATCCTGCTGATAGGTGTGGAGCCATGCGATAAAAGCCGCACGATAATCCACGGCGCGGCAGGTGCCCGGCGTTGTTGCGCGCGGAGGGAGTTCGCCCGATTCCACGCGGCGCTGGAGTTCGGCAAGCCCGGTGTCGTAGCCGACAGGCAGGGCGCCGCGCGTGGAGACCTTCATGCCGTTATGATCCGCGGGATTGTGCGACGCCGTGATCTGCACCGAGGCATCGTAGTGCTCCTTGGCCGTGAAAAAATAGACCATCGGCGTGGTTGATAGCCCCATGTCATCAATGCTGCAACCGGATTCGATCAGCCCCTTGCAGAGGGCCTCGCGCATGGCGGGGGACGAAAGACGGGCGTCACGTCCGATCAGAATGCGCGTTGCGGAGAGAATGTGGGGCAGCCAGCGACCCACGCGGTAAACCGTGTCGAGCGTAAAATCGACGTCGAAACGGCCGCGCATATCATAGGCTTTGAAAAATGACATGGAACTCCTCCTTGTGGGCGGTTACTGGATGACCACCAGTGAGATGCCCGAGTGGGCACCTTTGGGTTTGGAAACTTTCAGCCATGAGTGTGGCGTCTGGGTCAGGGCCGTGGTCTCGAGCGCATTGGTGTCGCCCGCCGCCTCAGCCTCGGCAACGGCGTTGAGCGATTGCATGACCTCTTGCAGCCGTTGCGCACCGCGCTGATCGCGATGTATCGTGGTTGTCCAGACCCCCAGAATACCGCCGAACAAAAGACAGATGATCGAGATCAGAATCGATGTGGATAGCGTGATGACGCGGCGGCCATCCTTGTTCAAATTCAGCTTGTTCTCCATCTCGACGCGCTGCCGCAGGGTCTGCAACCGTTCCTGTTCGAGCAAAATGCGCTCGCGTTCGAGACGGAGTTTCTCTTGCTCGATGCGCATTTCAACGCGCGACAAGGTCTCGTCCTCTGAGCTGGAGGGGGGCACGTGAGGCAGATTCTCGTTGTCATTATTCATGGTTGTCCTTTTGCGTTACTAAATCGAGTAGGGAGTAATTATACTCTTTTTTAGTCTAGGCCGCTTGTTCTTTCTGCATGATTTCTCCTGTCATCACGCTCAGGAATTCGAATACACGCCTGATTAACCACTAATTTTATACAATAACGGTGAGGTCTGACAACTTAAAACCAATATTTAAAACTACGTGTGTGGGACTCATGCCGAGGGGAATCGCGGGTGCTTTACCCGTTACGCATGGGACCGCCTCTGCACTGCGCAGGCACAGGGGTGACTGGCCTGCCGATGGCCTCCCCCGACACCTCGGTTGTGCTGTGTTTGGGCATGACAAGAGGCCCCCTTTTTGGTACACTTCTCGTATTTATGAGTAAGAAGCCGACAGCAATTGATTTCTGGTACGCGGTGAACAATACCAAGGTTGTTCAGCCGCCGCGCAAGCATTTGGAGACGTTTGGCAACACCATTATCAATTACTACCTGGTCAGCGAGCTGATGGATGAGGCGGGCAAAGTGCGTGTCCGCGAAGGCCGGATGCAGATGATGCGGCCGCAGATCATCACGCCTGCGGCGTATGCCTCGATGACGTTGGAAGGGTTTGGCGAACAGGCGGAAAAGTATTTGGAATGGCTCAAGGAAAACGAGGATAACATCCGCGTTTTGCGCTATGGCTACACGCTCAAGCAGGAGTCGTTCAACGAATTGATTGTTTCCGATTCAACCGAGGTCGTTCTGGAACGGGTGAAGTCGAATGTGCAGGCCAAGAACGATCCGTTCTCGGCGATTGTCCTCGGCGTGGATGAACCGTGGGATGTCTGTTTGGTGCGCCTCTTCTGGCTGGTCATTCAGAAGTCTGCGCCGGAGAACATCCGCGAGCTGCACGAACGCCATCTGTTTGAGTTGCAGGACGGCATTCCACTGGGGGTCCGCGAAGAGGTCGAGCGGGCTTTTCTGGCGGCCATGCACGACGCGAGCCTGATCAAGCCGCTTGGGAAATTGTTGCAGGAACATGGTGTCTTTGAACACTATCAGGATCGTTTTTTCAATCTTGTTCGAAAGGGGTAAGTCACGTTATGACAATTACGGAGAAAATTTTAGCCCGGGAGTCCGGGGCTTCGATCGTGCAGCCGGGTGATAACATCTGGGTGAATGCTGGTATTCTGTTGACGCACGATGTCTGCGGACCCGGGACCATCGGTATCTTCCAGCAGGAATTTGGCAAGGATGCGCAGGTGTTTGATCGTGAAAAGATCGTGATCCTGCCGGATCATTACATCTACACAGCTGATGAGAAGGCGCATCGCAATGTCGATATTCTGCGCGCATTTGTGAAACAGCAGGGGCTGCCCTATTTCTACGATCCCGGCACCTCGAGCTACTGCGGTGTCTGTCACGTTGCGCTGCCCGAGTTAGGGCATGTGCGCCCGGGCGAGACGATTTTCGGCACGGATTCGCACACCTGCACGCACGGTGCGCTGGGTGCGTTCTCAACGGGTATCGGCAATACGGATGCCGGCTTTATCATGGGCGCGGGCAAGTTGCTGGTCAAGGTGCCGCCCACGCTGCGTTTCGTGCTGGATGGCGAGATGCCCGCATATCTGTCGGCGAAGGATTTGATTCTGCAGATCATCGGCGATATCTCGGTGGATGGCGCGACCTATTGCGCGATGGAGTTTACTGGTTCGGCGATCGAAGCGCTGAGCATTGAGGAGCGCTGCACGATCTGCAACATGGCGGTCGAGGCCGGGGCGAAGAACGGTATTATCGCACCGGATAAAAAGACGATTGACTATGTGAGCGCGCGGACGAAGAAGCCGTTCACCCCGTTGTACAGCGATCCGGATGCCACGGTGCTGAAGGAGTTCCGCTACGATGTGTCCAAGCTGGAGCCGGTGGTCGCTAAGCCGCATCTGCCGGATAACAAAGCGCTGGCGCGCGCCTGCCGCGATATCCGCGTGGATCAGGTCTACATCGGTTCCTGCACCGGCGGCAAGCTGGAAGATTTCTACATGGCGGCCAAGATCCTGAAGGGCCGCAAGGTGGCCATTAAGACGTTGATCGTTCCGGCGACGCGCCAAGTTGAACAAGGCTTGCTCGATACGAAGATCGAGGGACAGAGCCTGCGCGCGATCTTCGAGGCTGCAGGGGTGGAACCGATTGCGCCGCCCTCCTGTGCGGCGTGCCTGGGCGGTCCAATCGACACCTTTGGCCGTACACACGGCAAGGAAGTCGTTGTCAGTACGACAAATCGCAACTTCATCGGACGCATGGGGTCAAAGGATTCGCAGATCTATCTGGCGTCGCCGTACACCGCGGCAGCAACGGCGGTCAAGGGCTTTATCGCGGATCCGCGCGATGTGTAATCCGGTCATACTGCTTTGAGGAGAGAAATCAATGTCTGAGACAACGTCTAAAACAACGGTTATCCGCGGCCCGGTCTACGTGCTGGAGGATAACATCGATACCGATTTGCTGATTCCGGCCTGTTACTTGAATCTGGTGCCAACCATTCCGGAAGAGTATCGGAAACTGGGCTCCTACGCGTTAGCCGGATTGCCCGAAAGTTTTCCGAAATTCGCCAGCAATGAAGATGGGACGACACCCTACAAAATCGTGATCGGCGGTCGCAATTTCGGTTGCGGATCGTCGCGCGAGCATGCGCCGATCGCCTTGGGCGCGGCCGGGGCTTTGGCTGTGGTGGCGCAGAGTTATGCGCGCATCTTCTTCCGCAACTGCGTAGCTACGGGTGAGGTCTTCCCGTTAGAATCCGAGCTCCGGTTGTGCACACTCTTTAAAACAGGCGAAATGGCTGAAGTCGATATGGAGGCTAACACCATTACGCGTCTGTCGGACGGTACGGTCTATACGCTGAAACCGATTGGCGCGGTTGCGCCGGTTATCGAGGCGGGCGGCATGTTCGCCTACGCGCGTAAGATCGGTATGATCAAAAAACAAAGTTAACAGGAATCAATTCAAACAAGGGGGGAAACGTTAGTATGTTCACATCACGTCGTTCATTTCTTAAAGGTGCTTCGCTGAGTGCCGCACCGCTGATTCTGCCATCGCGCGTTTGGGGCGCGGAGGTCAAGCCGAATGATAAGCCGAATTTCGCGTTGATCGGTATGGGCATCCAGGCGCGCGGATTGCTGTCGAATTTTTTGCATCAGGATGTCAATGTGGTTGCGATCTGCGATGTTGACAAGACCCGTCGTGAAGACGGCGTACAGCGCGTGGAAGCGTTCTATAAAGATCACCCGGACCGTGGCACCGTGGGGAACTGCAAAGCCTATGGCGATTTCCGCGAGGTGCTGGCGCGTAAGGACATCGATCTGGTCTGCGTGGCAACGCCGGATCACTGGCATGCCTATATTACGATCGCAGCGCTGAAAGCGGGCAAGGATGTCTATTGCGAAAAGCCGCTGACCTATAACATTTACGAAGCCACGGCCGTCATGAAGGCGGTACGCGAGACAAAGCGCATCCTCCAGACCGGCGCCATGCAGCGTTCCTCGAATGAATTCCGCGTCGCCTGCGAATTGGTCCGCAATGGGGCTATTGGCAAGGTTTCGCGCGTGGAGTGCATGTTCGGCGGTCCTTCGCAGCCGCATCGCGGACCTGACAAAGAGGAAGCGATGGAGCCCGGTCTCAACTGGGATCTGTGGTGCGGACCGGCACCTTTGGTGGCGTATGATCCGAGGCTTTCACCGCGCGGTGTTCACAACTTCTTCCCGATGTTCTGGCGCATGGATGACCTCTTCGGCTCCGGCTATTGCGGGGACTGGGGTGCGCACCATCTGGATATCGCGCAGTGGGGTCTCGGCATGGATGAATCCGGTCCTGTCAAGGTTGTGAAGGCGGAACGGCCGAAGGACGGAGATCCGAAGCTGGGCGGACGTGCCCAGAGCGGCGTCGTGATGCACTTTGCCAATGGGGTCGAGTTGATCCACAAGCCCTTCTCCACGTTCGGCACGGCGTTTTACGGTTCAGAGGGAACGATCTCGGTGAACCGCGGCAAGTTCGAGATGACCCACGGCAACGAGACGATCGCGCACTTCACCAAGAAAGAGGATGGGCTTTCGCTCGAAGCGCATGTGCAGAAGGCGTCCAAGCTCTTCTTGAAAGATGCGAAGCTTTCGCTCTACAAGACCAAGGGCGGCCATCCGGCTGACTTTGTGAACTGTGCGAAGACCCGTCAGGCCCCTTGTTCCAATGCGGAAGTCGGTGGACGCGCGGCGATTCTCTGTCACCTCTGCAACATGTCGTATGTGCATGATGCGTCGTTTGATTGGGATCCTGTTCTCAACACGTTTGCCAATAAGACTGGCGATGAAAAGTGGTTGACGCGCGAAGTCTATCGTAACAACTTGGGTGTCTAATTATGAGAGCGACAAAGGTCATTGCTATTGCCAATCAGAAAGGGGGCGTCGGAAAGACGACGACGGTCGTCAATCTTGCGGCCGCCCTTTCTGAACTCAAAAAAACCGTCTTGGTGATTGATCTCGATCCGCAAGCGAATGCGACGAGCGGATTGGGTCTTGCGCGACAGCAAGGGACCAGTCTCTATTCCGTCATTACGGGCACCTCGGATATTGCTGATATTATCCAGGGTACGCCCTATGACGGAATCAATATCATTCCTGCTGAACTTGATCTGGCTGGTGCGGAAATTGAAATCGCCCGCGCGGAGAACCATCTGGGCGTGATCCGGTCAATCCTGGATCGCGTCCTGACCGCGGGCATCTTTGATTTCGTGATCATGGATTGTCCGCCGTCGCTGGGCATTCTGATGACCTCCTCTTTGGCCGCTGCGGACGGCATCGTCGTGACCATGCAATGCGAGTATTACGCCATGGAGGGGTTGAGCGTGATCACCAACCTGATCGAGCAATTCCGTGCGAATGGCGTCAATCCCGATTTGCAGTTGGAGGGGATCTTAATGACCATGTACGATGGCCGTACACGGTTGGCTGCGGATGTGGTGCAGGAGGTGCGCACGCATTTTGGGGATAAGGTCTACGAGACCGTGATCCCGCGCAATGTGCGTATCAGCGAAGCCCCCAGCTTTGGTCAGCCGGTCATCTACTATGATCCTGCGAGTCGCGGCGCTGAAGCTTATCGTTCCTTTGCCGTCGAATTTGTCCGGCGCAATAGTCCAGCGGCGGTCGCGCCGGCTCAGGCTCCGGTGCCCGATGGCGTGGCATAACGCGTATTTCTGCAAAAGTGAGTGGGTACTATGATGCGACTTGTCCGTTTTTGTACAGGTCTTCTGTTATTGCCGCTCTGTTTCGCTGCTTCGCGCGCCGTATGGGCGCTTTTGAATGACACAGCCGCAACCGCTCCCTTTTTCAATCCCCCTGCCTTTGCCTTCCTTGCTGGATGCCTGGCGTGGATGGTCGTTTGGATTTTTCTGCCTATGCCCGTTCGCTCGTACGTCTTGGCGCACGAAGCGACGCATGCCTTATGGGGCCTGTTGTTCGGCAGCCGGATCCGTGATTTCCGCGTGCATGCCCAGGGGGGCAGCGTAAAATTGACCAAGACGAACGTGCTGATTACGCTGGCACCCTATTTCTTCCCGTTGTATACGCTGCTGGTTATCCTGATTCGCTGGATTGCGGTGTCCTGCTTTGATTGCAGGGATTATCCGCTCGTCTGGCTCTTTACCATTGGACTCACCTGGATGTTCCATGTGACCTTCACCTTGCAGAGCCTGTCGACGCAGCAGCCGGATATCGAGGAGTATGGCACCTGTTTTTCGTGGGTCTTTATCTACCTGCTCAACGTGTTCGGCGTTGGCCTATGGATTGTCTGCTCAACACCGGCGACCGTCGCTCTGTTTTTTGAAAAGCTTCTGCTCTATACCCACCATGCGTACGCCTGGGTCTATGTTCACGGGCTGTCGCTGATCCGCTGGCTTCACGTCTGAAGCCGTCACGGCGTATTTTTTTTGAGCGGCGTTTCGACCATGTGCATGAGCGTCTGGCGCTCTTGCCACGTATCGTGCAGGGAACCGATGCGCAGCAATTGGCGGAACTCAAGGGGTTTGAGTCGCTTGTGGGGAATGACGCGGATGCGCATCGGGCGGCCAGGTTCCAGGCAGATAAAATTCTCGTCGTAGCGGGCCTCCATGCCCTCCAGTGAAACCCAGGCCCAGAGCACCGTGTTTTGCGGCGTAAAGATGATGGCATAGCTGTTATCATCCCAGATTCGGATTTCCGCCTTCATGCGCGGTTGCTCCAGCGCCATTTCACGCGGCTCGACAAAGAAAAGCATGTTCGATGAAACCGTTGTATTCTCGTCATCCGACAGGTTGAACCAGAGGATCACATGCGTAGGGCCATGCTGGTCGAGGAGTTGGGCGACATTGAGCGTGGCGGCTATTTGACGGGTGGTGGGCTGGAGCGTGACCGGAATTGTCCCGCTGTCGAGCAGTTCGCCGGAAAGCGTGACGAGCCGCCATTTGATCGATCCCTTAAACGGTTTGAAACTGTCGTTGAAGGCGAATAGCTCCGCGCACCGCGTGTCAGCGATGAAGCGGCCGCAGACCCAGTGCTGGCAGAAAAGACGTCGTGCCAGATAGTGCGCCGCTTTCCAGCGGCCTTCGAAATCAAGAGTGGATTCGCTGCATCCGGGCATGTTGTCGTTCAAGCGCCAGAAAATAAAGTGCGCCGGTGGCAGCGCCTGCATGCGCAGCGCCTCCCACTGCAGCTTAAGCGCATAACCTTGTTGAATCTGGCTGAGCCAGATCAGGTTGTCAAATCCCGTAGGACAGAGGAAATGCCGCAAAAATCCACGTCCCATCAGCGTCGCCGCGTTTTCCGGCGCTTCGTGGATCAGGCAGGTCGGATGCGAAAAGTTGCACTCCTCTTGTTTCAGATAGTGCTTCATGATGCGCGGTTCAGCAAACGACGACTTGGGCAGCAGGTTGTCTTCTGGAATATGGTGCGTCGAGAAGGGGACATGGGGCATTGCGCTGACACAGCCCATGGTCGGCGCATACATGTTGAGCATCTTTCGCGCAGCTTGCGGCACGGATTCATGCACGGCGGGGTGTCCGTCACCCAGACACCATGCCGCGATAGAGGGATGGTGTCGAATGCGTTTGATCTGCCGCTCCAGTTCATCGATTGCGGTTTGCTTGATCGCTTCGTGATGCGCAGCAGGGCGGATGATGTCCTGCATGATGCAGATGCCATACTCATCGCACAGATCATAGAAGCAGTCGTTCTCGTAATAGCCGCCGCCCCAGACGCGGACGATGTTCATGTTCGCGACGACAGCCGCCTTGACGAGACGCGCGTATTCCATGCGCGTAAGGCGCGCCGGATAGAGGTCCGCTGGCACCCAGCTTGCGCCTTTAAAGACAATCGGATGCCCGTTAAAGCGTGCATGCCAATCGCCCCCTTCCTCTTTGATCTCGACGTTTCGCAGCCCGATGCGCCGCACCGCATGCGTGATGTTGGTCTTGCCCGCGACGATATCTACCGCGACCTCGTAGAGCGGCTGCTCGCCATATCCGGCGGGCCACCAGAGTTGCGCGTTCTTGACAGGGATGGAGAAAACCTGCGTGCCGCCCGCCACGCGATCGCGCAGCTCGGCAATCGCGATGCCTTTGTAGAGCAGGCGCACGATGAAGTCAAAACTTTTAGAGCCGTCAAAAAGCGCGGTCGTCACCGCGATGTGCAACGTGACCGCGGTCGGGCTGGAAAAATGCTGATCAATCAGCAAGTCATGGATACAGGCATCGGAGAAAAGGCGTAACTCCGCTGTGCGGAAGATCCCGATGGTCTTGGTTTGGACAATACCGTAATCCGAGCGGCGCACCTGCTTTCTTCGCGTCGGCGCTTCATGTGGGGAAAAGACGAGCGCGACTGTGTTGGTGCCTGATTTTAAAAACGGTGACACCTCGCGTTCAAAGTGGTAGGTTTCACTGTCGGACTGACCAATCACCTGGTCGTTGATCAGGACATAGGCATTGCCCTCGATGCCATTGAAATAGAGAATGGCCGAGGCGCAGGGCTGCGCAGCATCATGCGTAAACGTTGTTTCATAAATCCAGCCTTCGCGATTCAGTTCTTCAACGAAGAGCAGATGATTGCTGTAGTAGGGGTTGGGAATCTCCTGTGCAGTAATAAATTCACTGTGCAGGCAGCCAGGAACCATGCCGTGGCGGATTGCCGATGAATTGCGCTTTTTTATGATCCACTTACCGCGTAAGTCAATTTTTTTCATACATCACATCCTAAACTATACTTTTCTACACATAATCGATTTATTATGAATAAATCTACACGAAACGCCACGTTGGATCAAGAGTTAAAAAAAGTTAAAAAAGTGCGCGGCGATATTTTGTCGTTCTGCTGCGCGCTACGCGCATGGCGACTGCGCGATTTTAAGTTTTCCCTTGCGCGTCAGCCGGTCTTTTTGCTATAGTAACCCTGTTTTAAGCGAGCTTAGCTCAGTTGGTAGAGCGCCACCTTGCCAAGGTGGTTGTC
>CAZMLC010000015.1:26397-40538 GCA_964567125.1 uncultured Akkermansia sp. | reverse complement strand
AAATGGTATGGCTATACGCATGAGGAGATGATCGGACATGCGACGCTTGAGTTGGGCATGTGGGCTCAGCCGGATGCCCGTCAACAGCTGATTGAAATCCTGAAAACCCGCGGACGGGTGCAAAATTTTGAAACACTTGCTCGCCGTAAAAACGGCGAAACGTTCTGGGTCTCCTATTCCGTGAGTGAAATCTGTATTGATGGGACGCGTCTGGCGTTGGAAATTATCCAGGACATCTCGGAGACAAAAAAAGCTGCAGAAGACTTGCTGGCCAGTGAAAATCGTTTTCGGACATTGATCGAGAAGGCGCCCGTGGCAATTGGTGTGACCCGCAATACTAAGATCATTTATGTGAATCAAGCCTTCCGTGAATTGTTCCACATTGCGAAATCGGTGGATCTCATTGGCCGTTCAATTCTCGATCAATGGGCACCGGAATCGCGTGCTATGGTTGAGTCATTTGCGCTGAAACGGGCACGTGGAGAGCGTGCGCCTGTCGAGTATGAAGCCAGTGCGATCCGGCCCGATGGCGATGTTTTTCCCGTCCGTGTCGCGGTCACAACGGTTCATCTGAACGATGGTTTTGCAACGGTTGGTTTTCTGATGGACCAGACCGCGGTCCGGCGCGCGGAAAATGCATTGCGTCAAGCCGAGGAGCTGTATCGCGGTATTTTTGAAGGCGCGACAGAGGGCATTGTCCGTACGACTCCAGATGGTCGGGTGCTCACTGTCAATCCTACCATGGCGCGTATTCTGGCGTATAAATCGCCGAACCAGCTGTTGGAAGAGCTGACCGATGCGAAAACATTGTTCTGGCCGACTGCGTTGGATCGCGAACGGTTTATTTACGAGCTGGAGGAGCACAATCAGGTGAAAAACTATGTGTGCCAGCTGCGGCGGCGCGATGGCTCGCTCGTTTGGACATTAACGAACGCACGGCGCGTGGCCGCACCGGATGGCCATTCGATTTATTATGAAGGCTTTATCAGCGATATCTCGGAAAAGAAACAGCTGGAAGAACAATTTCTGCGGGTGCAACGCTTGGAAAGCATCGGCATGCTTGCCGCAGGCATTGCCCACGATCTCAACAATGTACTGACCCCGGTTAAGATGGCCGTGCAGTTATTGCGCGAGACGCATACGGAGCCGACGGAACTGCAACTCTTGAAAACCTTGGATGCGAGTGCCGAACGCGGTGTCGGGCTTGTGCGCCAGATCCTCGGTTTCGTGCGCGGTGTCAGCGGCGATCCGCAGCTTGTACATGTGAAGTACCTGTTGCAGGATATTATCGATATGATCACGAAGACCTTCCCGAAGTCGATCCATGTGAGTGTCTCCGCGCCGAACGATCTCTGGCAGGTGATGGCCAATCCGACACAGCTTCATCAAGTGGTCCTCAATCTCTGCCTGAATGCGCGCGATGCCATGCCGCAGGGCGGCTCGTTGCTCTTGGCCGCGGAAAACCGTGTTTTGGATGCGGCTGCCGCAGCTGCAATCGATGATGCGCGACCCGGCGCGTGGCTGGTTATTCGCGTTGAAGACACCGGGACGGGGATATCCTCGGAGAACCTTGCGCGCATCTGGGACCCCTTTTTCACGACGAAAAAAATGGGACAGGGAACTGGGCTCGGATTGTCGACCGTACGGGGCATTGTCGAGGCGCATGGCGGCTTTATTACCGTGACGACCGAGCTGGAGAAAGGTACCACCTTTCAGGTCTTTATTCCGCCGACCACCGCAGCCAGTGACAACCACGTCAAGGCGAATACCGCGTCGCAGGTGCAGGGCGGCGGCGAAACGGTCTTGTTTGTCGATGACGAGGAGGCGATCCGCTCATTGGCTCAACGTATTCTTGTGCGCGCCGGCTATCGCGTTGTCGTGGCCGAGAATGGCGCGCGGGCCTTGCAGGTGTTTGAGGAAAACCCCGATACGTTCGCATTGGTTATCGCCGATGTGGACATGCCTGTGATGGATGGCTGGACGCTCGCAAAAAAGATCCGCGCACGTGCGCCGCAGATGAAGCTTCTTATGGTCAGCGGCCTCGAAACACAAGCGGATGAAGGTATATGGAAGACCTTCGCGAATGATTTTCTTCAGAAGCCCTTTGTTGCTTCTGGTTTTGTCGCGACTGTGAAAAAAATACTGCTTAACCCTTGACTGTGCCGCGCGCAACCCTCGTATAATGCGTGAAACGCGGTGCAAAACGGGACGGATAAACTGCGCAGGCTGAAGAATGACCGCGTTTCGCGTGCGGACTTCAAAGGACCGCTGCAGATTTTTAACCAGATGGATGCCAATCGGGATGGCTTTCTAATGCAGGAGGATTTCAGCAATGACACGAATCGTCCGCGTGAATGATCGGATGCAACGCGATTATACGTATGAACTGACCGAGCCGATGGGCGCACATTTCGCCGCGGAGTTTGCGCCAGAGCTATCGCCGGACGAACTGTTGGCGCTCGGCGTATTCGGTGGAAAGTATATGACGGATTGTCGCGATGAGTTTCCTGCCGATTGGTTTGAACAGGCGAAACTATCGTCGGATCGTCACGATCCTTCGCTCAATTATTTTGGCGTGGATGCATCGCAGCCCTTAGCGGAATGGCGCAAAAAAGGGTGGATCTACTGGGAGGATCCGCGCGGCTGGTTCCAGTGGTATTGCCGCTACTACATGGGACGCCGCTGTCCGGATGATGCGCGTCAGATTCGACGCTGGCGGGCCATCCGCCGCCACATCAGTCAGATCGTGAAACATTGCGCGCCGGGCGATTGCAGGTGCCGACCTAAACAACGGCAGATGCTGCTGCATTGGGCGTACGATAGCCGTGCGCTGTAGCGCGGCTCAGCAGATTTCACTGTTACCCTGAATCACGCTGAGCTGATCTTCGAGTTCGTGCAGCTCCTTGGCCCAGAAGGCGGGCGTGCCCCAGCCGGGATGGTGGTGGAGGAAAGCCACATCCTGCGCCTGCTGCGCGCACCAGGCCAGATAATAGGTCATGCGCATGGCGCGCAGCGGTTCAATCAGCGCGAGGGTCCGTCGGTCAAAGCTGCGGAACATCGTGTAGCCCTCGAGCAGTTGCTCCAGCTCTTCAGGACAGTCCTCGCGGCGACCTGGCAGGAGCATCCAGAGATCCTGCACCGGCGGGCCGTTCATCATATCGTCAAAGTCGATCAGGAAGACGCCGGTATCGGGCCGTTCCAGTACGTTGGTGTGCTGGCAGTCGCCATGCAACCGGATCGCTTCTGTGCCGGTGAACAACGGCTCAATGGTCTCCAGCAGGGTGGTTCCAAAGCGCTCCAGACGTTTCGCTTCGCGCGGTTCCATGAAATCGTGGTTGAGCAGATAGTCGAGATCAGCAACGGTTGTGACGGCCGGATGAAAGGTCAGCCGCGCCGGTGCCGGTGCGGCTTCGCCCACGCAATGGATGCGTGCCAGCAGCGCGCCGAGACGGTGCCAGAGCGCATCGCCGGGATCAGCGGGTTCGATGGGCCGGCCGCCGCGGCGGGGAAAGAGCGCAAAGGCCATCTCATCGATATCGCCCAGCGTGGTGCCATCCGGAAAGACGAGCGGAGCAATCACCGGAATCTCTGCCTCCGCGCAGGCCCGCACGAACGCATGTTCATCGTGCAGCGCTGCGCGACTCCAGCGACCGGGCCGATAAAATTTGGCAACGATGTGTTCGCCGGATTCGAGCGCGACGTCGTAGACGCGGTTGATGTAGCTGGGCAGGGGACGAATGACGCCGCTGCACCGCTGCTGAAGGGTGGCTTCAACAGCATCCAAAACACGATCCGGGGTCAATGCAGAAAATGATGCGATCATAACGCCGCCTATTCTCGCAGGTTTCCGCGCGTTTTAACAGTCTGGATACACGCAGAGGCCGGAAACGTGGAAAGATTGGGAGAAACATGAAACACTGAACCTTCATGAAAAAAAACAGAACGATGGATATCCGCAGATGACGCAGATGAAAGGGATGATAGGACACTGGAATAATGGTGTGATGTTTTCTCATCCTACCTTTGCGGTTAAACGTGCATCATCGCGGGCTTCAGCGATGAGGAAAAGGGTAAAGATGCTTCGCCTCACGTAAAGAGCGTTTTAGGTAGCAGACAGGAGGCAAAGGCGTGGCCTGAGAAGGTCGCGGTCTGAACTGGGTTTTTGCGTCCCGTGAACTTCTTGAAGGAGTCGAGCCACTGGCCTTGAAGCTGGATGTGCAGCGTGCCGGTCACGGGGTCGGCGGCATCGATGTGCAGATCCTGCGGGCTGTAGCGGATGCCGGTGCCGAGCGCTTTGGAGATGGCCTCCTTGGCGCACCAGAATTTTAACAGGCCGACAGGACCTTCGCCGGAGCGGGCGGCCAATTCGATTTCATGCGGGGTGAAAACACCGTGGATGAAATCATCCGACAGATCGCGTCCGAGCGTCTCGATGTCGATTCCGATATGCGTATGTGCCGCGACAGCTGCCACCACGAGTTTGGCGGTATGCGCGATGGAGAGATCGATTTCCGAGGATTTGAGGACATCTGACCATTCGCCCAGCGGATGCGGTTTGCCTGAGTCGTCGGGCCAGATGCGCACGTCGGCGGAGGTCCAGCGGGAGAGATGCTGCTTGAGCAGGTAGCGGCGTACAGACTCCTTGGCCGCGATGCGTCCGAAGAGCCATTCCACGCGGCGCGAGGTCGCGCCCTGCATCTCCAGCCAATCCTCACGTTCAGCTTGCGAGAGCGCGGTATAGGCCATGGCGCGCAGCCAGATCTCCTGATTCTGTTCGAAAATCTTGACGGGCGGTTCCGCCACAAACGCCGTGGCGATCGGCATGGTCGGCGCATGGAAGAGATTGAGCGGAACCTCTTCGGAAATAAAGCGTTCCGCGGGTTTTAAGATGTAGCGATGGTAGCTGTCCGGAATGCGTTCGCAGATCTCCTCCCACCCCTTGATGTGAATCAGCAGGTTGCCGTTGCCATCCGAGACGTTGATGTCGGCAATATGCGAGCGCGGAGTCACGGAGGTGAGGCGCAGATAGCCGCGCAGGCGCGTGCCTTCGGAATAGTTCGCCGCGTGGAAGGTGATGCGGCGGGCGCGGAAGGGCAGGGAGATCGCGCCGAAGAATTTCTCGTGCGAACGCCACAGGGCAAAGGCGGAGGTGATGCCGTCCAGCAGCTGCGGCCAGACCGTGAAGAGGGGGATGCGCGTGTAGCGGACCGCTTCGCCGCGCGGCGGCACTTCCAGTTCAAAATTGACGCCCTCTTCGCTCCACTGATCCACGTGGCGGATACTGCGCAACGCGCCGCCGTGGAAGAGCCGCTCCGGATAGATTTCGCTGCTTGACCAGTTGACTTGGCGCGGATGGGTGAGCGGACTCGGGACCATAGTCGGATGGGTCATTTCACCTGCAACGTTCAGGAGCAGAGTCGCTTCAAAGATCGGCCAGGTAAAGGCGCTGTTGGGCGTATCGTCGCGCAGCTGGACTTTGATGGCCGCACAGGAGGGATCCGAGCTGGCAATACGTTCAGCTTTGATGTTGATCTTGACCGCGCCGCGTTCAAAGCCGATCCAGCGCTGGGCACGGAGGTTCTCGACCTCAATGAGGCGCGCGCTGGCCGGAAGCAGTTTGCGGGCGGCCTCCGCCATGATTTCAAGACCGGATGCGAGCGAAAGAATGGTCAGCCCATGCAGGTCGGGTTCGGAAAAGGAGAGCTGGGAGGTTCCGACCGTATAATCCAACAGGAACGGATAGTCTTCGAGCGCGATGATCTTGGAAACCTCAATCGAGATGCCGGGCTGTTCTTCGATGACGTTGGCATTGGCGAGCATGGGGAATTCAGCGCCATATGCGAGGCGATGATGATCGATGAGATCCGGCAGGTTTTTCTGAACCGATTCCGTCGGTGTTGCGGGTGCGGCCTGGGTAAAGAGGTTGCTGGTTGGCGTAAAGGCCTGGATCACGGGATAGTGCGTGTGCAGCGATACGACATTACGCGTCTGCGCCAGGGCGGCCAACGGATGATCGAAATCCAGCAGGTTGCGGCGACGTTTCGCATGCAGCGCGGTCAGGTCGAGGCGGACGCCATGGGCGGCCAATTGCGCTAAGGCGTGATGAAGCTGCGTGATGCCGGAACGATGGATGCGGTTCACGGCGACCGCGAGGTGGCGGTCAGTGCGCAGAATCTCATCGATGGTGGTGGTCATGTTTCCGCGTGCGCCGACCTCGATAAAGATGCGGAAGCGGTCGGCATACATGGTGCGGATGGTCTCTTCGAAGCGGACAGGGGAGACCCATTGATCCGACATGACCGTGAGAATATCGCGCGGGTGGATCGAGAGGCGGTCCGCCGTGGCGCAGGAATAAACCGGAATGCGCGGCACATGGCGGACCCAATGGCTTAGGAATTGGCGGATGGTCGGCAGGACCTTGGCGCACCAGGGCGTGCTGAAGGGCCATTTCATGGGCACCTGCACGCAGCGCGCATTGGCTTTTTGCAGCTGCTCGACCGTCTCCGCGTAAATTTCCGGGGAGAGCGCCAGCACATGTTGGCGGGCACTGTCGTACGACGAGATGACGACGCGTCCGGGATAGCGTTCGCAGAGTTCAGTGAGCAGGTTAGCCGGCGCATCGATCACCACCAACATAGCGCACTGCGGCAAGTCCTCGCGATCCGTGAGGCTATTCAGCATGGTGTAGCCTTCGCGCATGAACTGGATCCGCTTGTTGCGCGAGAGAGGCCCATAGACACCGGCGACATCCAGCGCGGCAAAATCGCCGCCGCTGAAGCCGAGCAGACCATCCGGATGGAGGGCGATGCGCTCAAAGAGCCGGTAGAAGGCCAGATTGGCGGCATGCGTAGCTATGAGCGATTCGGAAAAGAGGTCCGCCGGAGCAACATGGCTCTCGCGATAGATGGCTGAAGGCGGGAAGACATAGTCCGAGGGAATGAAGCTGTCGCGCGTATCCACGCGAATCGCCTCTTCCAGCTCATCAAAGACGCTGCGGCAATCGTCGAAGACCAGATTGAGATCGCGCAGCATGTCAGGATAGAACGAGGTGACGCCGGGGAAGAGGAAGGCGATGCGTCCATGTTGAGCCATGCGTTCACGGCTGAAATAGACACCGTTTTTATCGCGGATGCGCGCAACATGCTCAGAGAGCTTTTTATGCACGGAATCGAGACGTGCGCGCAGATCCTGTAACGAACTGGCGACGAGCGCCACGACGCAGGGTTGATTGCGTGCCTGATAGGCGCAGGTGTAGGCAATATCTTCAAGGCTGCTCTGCGGAACTTGGTCCAGATAGCAGCGCAGGCGATGGACCTCGTCAGCCAAGGTTTCATCCGTGGCTGCCCCGATGAGGCAGAGTTCCGAATCGAACGCATCGTAGAGGTGGCGGCCTTCGCTCATGAGAAGACCTCCGGGTACTCTTCGAGGGTCGCCGCGGCGCAGGCTCCCGTGAAGTCGATCGAGGTGATGCCGGCGCGACGGAGCATCTTTTTGCTGCCGCGCGTCCAGGGGCGGGCCTCATTGATCAGGTAGAGCGCTGATTTGGCTGAAGCCAGTGCGGGACAGGGCTTCTCGATCTCGCAGTTCGGCGGCAGCACACGATGATGGAGCGCGAGAATGGTCTTGAGGAACGAGGCTGCGCCAGAACCCCACAGGGCGTGTCCGATGTTACCCTTGACCGCGCCGACACCGACCAGGGGACGCATGGTTTGCCGGGAGCCGAACAGGTCAGTCAGGACTGCGGATTCGGTCTGATCGGTATACGGTACGCCGCAACCGTGGGCTTCGATGTAGGTGATGGCATCCGGGGAAAGCTGCGCGGTGTCGAGCGCAGCATCGATTGCGGTGCGCAGCCGTTTGGGCGAGGGAATCTTTTGCGGGGTATCGAGCGACGCGGAGGCGATTTCCGAACTGCGGATGAGCGCATAGATGCGATCATTCTGGCGCTCCGCGTCCTTGAGGCGTTTCAAGACGAAGATCGCGCCGCCTTCGCCGGGTAGCGTGCCGTCGGACGTGCGGCTGAAGGGTTGGATGCGCGAACCCGTTGAGAAGGTTTGCATACCGCTGAGCGCCTGGGCCATGGCCAAGGTGAAGGGCGGCTGGATCGCGCCGGCAATGGCGATGTCCGCGCGGCGCATGCGCAGATCATCCATGGCACTTTGAAAAGCGAAATGCGTGGAGAGCGAGCCGCATTCGATGATTTGCGAAGGGCTTGCAAAGCCGAGCAGGTGCGCGATCCACGAGGCCATGGCGCCGCCCATGGAGGACATAAAGGCATAGGGCGTTAACGTGGGCAGCGAGGCAGTTAACTGATCGCGGATATCGGTGAGCTGCTCGGTCGTGGCCAGCGGGAACATCGTGCGGATGAGTTCGACGGTCTGATCGAGAAAGACCGTGTGCTGAAGCCAGTTGACCGCCGCTGCATTGAAGGGCGGCGGGTATCCGAGCCGCAGCGAGATCTGATTCGTAGGCAGGGCGTTGACCGCCAGATTGCTGTCGCGCAGCGCATCGATGATCAGCTGGATGGCGAAGAGCAGTTCCGGGTTTTCGCCCGTGTTGAGCGAGCGCGAGAGGTGCAAGTCCGCCGGGTCATAGGCGTAGAGGTCGGCCAGCTGAGCCGCATGGCCGGGCTGCGTACGGTCAAAGAGGTTTCTGCGCGGCAAGGCCCCTTGCGTTTCCAGAAGCCGGAACGGCGTAAAGAGGGCTTTGCGCTGCAGAATATTCTGCCAGAAGGTCGCCGGGTCCGGTGAGCCGGCGAAACGACAGGAAACGCCTGTGACAACAATATCTTCGCGCGATGGACGGCTTGTTGGCATAGGCTTTCCAGTTATGACTTGAGGTCCACGTTGGCCGGTTTATAGGTGTGTTCAGGCGCAGGGTAGGTGCCCTTCGTCACATCGTCATGATAGGCGCGTAGGGCGTTCTGGACGATCTCCGCCGTGTTGGCATAGGTCTTGACGAACTTGGCGGGCGGTGTGCCGGAGAAGCCAATCAGATCGTGAAAGACGAGGACTTGGCCATCGCAGGCAGGGCCTGCACCGATACCGATGACCGGGATGGTCAGGGCGCGGGTCATCTCCTGGGCGAGATCGGGCGGTACGCATTCGATCACGATGGCAAAGGCGCCGGCTTGTTCCAGTGCGCGCGCGTCAGCAAGGAGCTGCGCAAAGGCTGCGGCTGTTTTTCCCTGCACCTTGTAGCCGCCGAGCTGGTTGATGGATTGCGGCGTCAGACCGATATGGCCGAGGACTGGGATGCCGTTTTGCGTCATCCGCTGGACGAGCGGTGCGCGGAAGGCGCCGCCTTCGAGCTTCACGCCATCGGCGTTGGCCTCCTGCAGGAAACGCGCAGCATTGCAAAGCGCAGCGTCCGGAGAGGCTTGATAGGAATTGAACGGCATATCCCCGATGAGCAGCGCATTCTGGACACCGCGTGCCGCCGCCGCGGTATGATGCAGCATCATCTCCAGTGTGACGGGAAGGGTTGTTGAGAAACCGAGTGTAGTCATGCCCAAGGAGTCGCCCACCAGCAACAGAGGAAAACCCGCTTGGTCAGCCAGACGCGCAGTCACGCAATCCGTAACGGTGACGCAGGGAAGTTTCTCTTTTCCCTTGGTCGACCGGATCTGTTCAACAGTCCAATGTTTCATACCTGAGGAGTTTAGCATAAATGGGACTTTTGTGAACACCGTTTTATTCCAAAGCGGCGATTTGTCCGTGGCAAATGGTTTGGGTTTGCCGTGCGATTTTGCCGTGTTATGCGTGCATATTTCGCTGGAAATCACGATCGACAATCGGCGCGATATGTGCGAGAATTAATGTGTATGTTAGAGTCGTGAAGACGCCAATAAAGGAACTTTTTCGCCTCCTGTTTTGGATGTGTCGGGGATGTGGAAAATCAAACGAGGTGTTTTATGCACGTGTGTCACAGAATCGTTTTGATGATGGGTGTGAGCGTCACCGTGGCTGCTTTCGCGCAGAGTACGTGGACGGGCGGCGGCAGCGATGCCAACTGGACGAGCGCGGACAACTGGGGCGGAACTGCGCCGGTTGCCGGCGATACCCTGCTGTTTGGCGGCACTCTGCAACTGGCGAATACCAATGATTTTGCAGCCGGGATGCTTTTTTCCGGGATCACGCTGAATAGCTCGGCCGGGGCGTTTGTCTTTTCGGGAAATGGACTGACGCTTGGCGGGGATATCGTGAACCTCTCGGCCAACGCGGCGACGTTCGCGTTGCCGTTGGCGGTGGATGTGATGCGCACCATCAACACGTCAGCCGGGGACCTGATGTTTTCAAACGCTATCAGCGGGGAAGGCGGCATCACTAAGCGGGGAACAAAAGCAGCGACGTTTGCGGCCAGTAACAGCTATGCGGGCGCGACATCCGTGGCTGAAGGCCGGCTCAACATCACGGGCGGTGCAGCCCTGGGGGCGACCAATCAGGGAACTGTCGTTGAATCAGGGGCGGTCTTGGGGGTCGGCAACGGCATCACGGTAGATGAACCGGTTTCGTTGGTGAACTACAATCCCGGTTCGCTCCGTTTCTACAGCGGGGCGAATACCTATCGCGGCTTAATCACCATTACGGGCAGTCAGGCCCGCGTTAAAAACGATTGCGGCGCGATGCAGGTGATCTGCGGAGGTATTACCAGCATCGCCTCGACCGTCATCTTGGATTCCGGAGGCGATGCAGGGTCAGTGCTCAGGATCGATGAAAAACCGATTTGGGCGGCTTCGCTCAAGGCGCATGTGCATGGCACCCAGACCACGGTTTTTGGCGTGGCGGGAATCCAGCTGGGAACGTTGGAAGTGGCGGGCGGCACATTGCTGCTGGAACAACCCAACATCTGGTCGCCGACGCTTCGACTTGAAGTCGGCGTCTCGTATGCGCGCTCCTGCCTGATTGATCTGCAAGGCAACGACCAGACCGTGGGCACGCTGGCCGGCGCGATTACCAACGATGGCGTGCGCATCATCACCAGCAGTACGGGACCTGCCACGTTTACCGTGAATCAAGACAGTACGCAGGAATACAACAGCAATTTCGATGGTGCTTTGCGTCTCGTCAAGCGCGGTATCGGACAGCTGACCATTTCCGGCACGAACTGTCAGCAGACAGGCCAGACCGTGATCGGAGGCGGCAAGCTGCGCATCCTTTCCGAGAAGACGTTGGGGCTTGCGCCGCAAAGTTTTGTTGCTGATCAGTTGGTTATCAGCAACGGTGCGACGCTGCTGGCCACCGGACCGTGCGTCTTGGACGATGCGACGCGCGGCATCACGCTCGGAAGCGGGAATGGTCTCTTTGAAACAGCAACGGGCGCGGATATGGTCATTTCGAATGCGGTGACAGGTGTTGGCGGTCTGACCAAGACCAGCGCAGGAACGCTCCTGCTGGCTGGTGCGAATGATTATCAGGGCGTCACGACGGTCTCCGCGGGCACCTTACAAGTCGCGCAGAAACAAGCGCTGTACGGTGGCACGGCCTTGACGGCGAGCAAATTCGCGGTGAGCAGCGGCGCGACGCTGGCGCTGAATGTCGGCGGGGCCGGTGAGTTTACGTCAGAGGATGTCGCGGCGATCGCGTCACAGGGAACCTCCACCACGGGGTTGAAACCGGGCGCCTGGCTCGCTTTGCGGACCGACGTTTCCGAGGCGACAATCAGCGACGTACTCGGCAATCCTACCGGTGGCCATGGGCTGAACCTGGATAAACTGGGCGAAGGAACGCTGGCGCTTTCGGGACTGAACAGCTATACAGGTGTCACGCGGATTTCCCGGGGCGTGCTCAGTGTGAACAGCCTGGCAGATGGCGGCGTTGCGAGCGCGCTCGGACAATCCTCCAAGAGCAGGGACAACCTTGTTTTTGCTGGCGGTGCCTTGCGCTATACAGGCCCGACGGCACGTACGGACCGAGGCTTCAAATATGCGGCAACGACCAATGTATACGCTTTTGAGGTCGCGCAATCCAATACCGTGCTGACCCTGGGGTCGATTTCGAATGCCATTTTTGACTCAGGAAATACCGTGATCAGGAAGACAGGACCCGGTACGCTGGCGTTGGGTAAATCCTATCCTGCGGGCGGGCATGGTGCATACGCGGTGCGTGCGATCCACCTGCTGGAAGGGAAGATGCTTCTCGACAGTTCCGGGAACAATACGGTTCAGCAAAACCTCAACTGTCCGGCAATCAATGGGCCATCCTTGGTGCTCGGCGATGGCGTGGAACTGAATTACGATACGCCGCTGGAGCGTTACAATGATCGTCTTGTTCAATATATCGGGACGCAGACCTGCGCGCGGCTGACAGCCGGCGTACTGACCCTCTGCGGACCGGATGTTTATCCTGCGAATGTCCATACCTTTGATATCAATGATGGTGCGGATGAGATCGATCTGCTGATTGCTTCGCAGCTTAAGGTCTTCCCCGGTGCAACCGCGATCAGCGATGTGGTTAAAACCGGAGCTGGAACGTTGAAGTTCGGCAGTAATTCTGGGTATTATCGCGGACGGACTGTGGTGCGGAACGGACGGTTAGTGATTGGCGGCAGCGTGTCGAGCAATGTGGTCGGACCTTTGGGGCAATCGACCAACGTCATCCAGTTCGGCGATGCGTTGTCGCAGTCAACGGATAACCCTGCGCTGATTTTTGAAGGAGCTGCCATGTCCGCGTTGGCCTGTAACCGGGCGATTGTCGTCGACCGCCTGAGCGGCGTTGCCACGATCGGCAGTTATTCAAATATCAACCTGACACTCAGCGGATCCATGGTTGTGAGCAATACCCTTGCACTGTTTTCCATGACAACGGGCACGAACAGCCTGTTCGTTACAGGCGTGATCAGCGGGTCTGGCGGTGTGACAGCATCCGGTAGCGGCACCGTTGTGCTGATGGCTCAGAATAGCTATACGGGTGCCACCACAGTGACTGCCGGCACCTTGAAACTGGGCGCCTCGGAGCGCATGGCCGATGTCAGCCCCTTGCGCTTGGCCGGCGGTTCGCTGAAGATGAATGGCGCAACGGAGACCGTGGGGTCCTTGCGCGTCGATAGTGCGTCTGAGATTGTTTTTGATAATGGTTCACTGACGTGTGCGGACAGTGCTGCGGAGGTATGGACCGGCACGCTGGTTTTACGCGGTTGGAAATCGGGCGTGACGCGTTTCTTCGTAGGAAACTCGGCAAGCTTGAGCCAAGCCCAGCTGGATCGGATCACGTCACCGATTGGCGAAAAAGCCGCGCAATTGACGACGGGCGAAGTGGTTCTTCTGCCATTGGGGACATTGCTTTTGTTCCGGTAATCGGATGCGGATGAAGGGAGTTCATGATGAATAACAGAATAATGGTCGGTGTGGTTTGCATGTTTGCGGCAATGGCCGCTGCTGCGGCAGATAAGGTGTGGACCGGGGGAAGCAGCGACGCCAATTGGACGAGCGCGGCGAACTGGGGCGGGAGCGCACCGCTCGCGGGCGATGCGCTCTTCTTCGGAGGTTCTGTCAAGCTGACCAGCACCAATGACGTTGCGGCGGGCACCTCCTTTTCCAACTTGGTTTTTGCAACGGATGCAGGTGCTTTCGTGCTCAACGGCAATCCGATTACGCTGGAGGGCGCTATCTCCAACCTTTCCTCCACAGCCAAGACAATCAATATGCCCCTGATTCTGAACGGCATCAGGACGATCTTCGGCAGCAATGCGACGGTTGCGGTGAATGGCGTGTTGAGCGGTCCTGGCGGACTGAACACGTGTGTCACGAACACGCTGACGCTCTCGGGCAACAACACCTATGAAGGCTTTACGACGGTCAGCAACAGTACGCTGCTCATTACACACGCTTCTGCGTTGGGCAGTACCAATGCGGGTACGCGCGTCTTCAGTACCTCGGATGCCACACTGCGTCTGTCAGGGGGAATTGAGATCAATGAGCCGCTCTATTTCAATGGGAGTAAACCCGTACCCGTGCAGTATACCGCAAGCCTGATCAGCGATTCAGGTTCCAATACGATCCGCAGCCTGATCACCAAGGAGGGCACGCTGCGCATCCGCACGGAGTCGGGGACCGGCAAGGTGCTGGTGCTTTCCGGCGGTATCCTCCATACGGGCGGGTCGAATCTGGGATTCAATCCGCAAGGGGGATCGACGATTATCGT
>CAZMLC010000015.1:19191-26297 GCA_964567125.1 uncultured Akkermansia sp. | reverse complement strand
CTTCTCAAATGTGATTTCTACGACAACAGGCGAGATAACCGTGAATGCGGGTACGTTTACGGTTGCGGAAGGTAGCGGGTTCAGCGCGTCGACGCGCCTGCGCATCAACGGCGGCACTTTGGAACTGCGTAACGGAGCTACGCTCGCTGATACCGCTGTCGTGCTGGTGGCCGCAGGGGCGAAGATCAAGTTGGCGTTGGGTGTGTCGGAGACGGTCAAGCAGCTCTATCTGGACGGTGTGCCGCAGGTCAGCGGCACGTGGGGTTCGAGCACAAGCGGCGCTGCGCACATCAATGATACCTATTTTACAGGCGACGGCGTGCTCGACGTGACAGCAGGGCCTGCCGGATCAACCGATGCGCGCTGGGATGGTGGCGGTGTTGACAACGCCATGAGTACGGCGGCCAACTGGCTCGGCGACGCCTTGCCCGATGCTGAGGGCTTCAGCACCGCGATCTTTGCGGATAGCGGCGCGACTGCGACCGTCGACGCACCGTTTACCTTTAACCGGATGGTCTTTTCCGCTGACTCCAATTTCACGTTGGATGCCGGTGCGGGAATCATTACCAATACATTTTTTGGCCTGCTTGCCAAGGTGCCCAGTACAACATCGCGGACCTATACGATTGCCACTCCGCTGGTCTTGCGCGAAGCTCAGACGTGGGCCGTAACGAACAATGGGACTGGCATCACGACCCTGAATGTAACCGGCGCGCTTGCGGATGATGGGCAGCCGCGCGACGTGACGCTGAGCGGCAACGGGTTTATACAGTTGGCGGGAAACAACACCTTGAGCGGAAAAATAACGATCAAGACGAATACCTGCGTCGTGGTGAAACACAATGCCGCGCTTGGCAGCGCAGCCGGCAAAACAGTGATTGAAAACGGCGGCTATATCCGCATCGACGGCGGTGCGGGCAGCGGCGTGACAATCAACGAAACCGTGGTGATGACCGGCGACGAATCCGTGAGCTGGGCCGGAACGATTCGCAGCGCTTCCGGAACTAACACGTGGACAGGCAAGATCACCGCGAACAATGCGCGTTTGCGCTGTGAAACAGGCGCTGGCTTTGAAATCAAAGGCGGCGTGGATGGCAGTTCGCTGATTTGCGCCGCAGTGGGTAGAACCGCGATTCGATTTTCGGAAAAACCGATCACAGCGGGAAATCTCACCAGCCACACCTCAGATGGCGGCATCGTCTTCGCTGTGCCGGGCAGCACCTTCCCGACCTTTACCGCGTGCGGACCTTTGCTGCGCACGGATGTGCCGAATGCATGGTCGCCCGCGCTTTCCATCACGCAGGGCGATGGCAGTCACGGGGTTTCAATTTTGAATTTAAACGGCAACGATCAGATGGTCGGCGCGTGGCGGACAGGCCGGGATAATTCAGAATCGCGCATCCTTTACAGCGTGGCGCCCGCAACATTCACGGTGAACCAGAATTCGGACACGCTCTTTAACGGTATGATCACCGGCGCGGTGAGCATCGTGAAGCTGGGAACCGGCACGTTGACGCTGACCAATGCGTTCATTTCCACATCCGGCAGTTTCATTATCAGCAACGGCACGCTGAATGTCGCCGATCAGGGAACGTTCGGACCGAACAGCACCAACATCGTGGTGGGCGGTACCGGTACGCTGGTCCTCTCCAACGCCGTGGTGATTGCCGATTCAGCAACGGTCCGCATGCCTGCCGTCGGCGTCAGCACCGCGAAGATCCATCTCGCTGAAGGCGTAGATGAACGCGTGGGTTGGCTCTACTACGGCGATAAGATGAAAGATGCCGGCACGTATGGTTCGACGGAAAGCACAGCGACCTATAAAGACAATACCCGCTTTGCGGGCAAGGGCATCCTGACGGTCCGATTCGATGAGTTTGGCACGGTGCTGCTCGTCCGGTAACGCAAAACTCAGCTGCTCGCTGCGAGCGTGGTCAGCCGCGGAAAGAGCACCGAAAGCAGCAGCAGGGTCACTGCGGGCAAGATCCCCAGTTGACCCACGGCCACGCAGAGCGCGGCTTGCAGCAGCAGGAGGTTGCGGATGTGCGCCGCGACGATCTCCGTGCGCGGTAAAGCCCGATAGAGTGCACCGCCGAGGAGCCAGGCGCGCATCAGCACCATGATCATCATAAAGACAAAGAGCATGGGCAGGAATCCTGTTGTCTGCTTGAGCGCAGAACCGGCGATCAACGTCGCGGGCAGCGTCAACAGCAGCGCTGCAAAGGGAATCCACGGTTTTTTACCCTGAGGTTGATCGTTCATCTCCTGCTGCGCGACAGCCGAGAGGCCTGCCACGTAGAACGTGAGGCCTGCGCAGGCGATCAGCGCGGGCAGTACGCCGATGCTGAAGCTTTGCGGGTAAAACCATTCAGGACGCGCAGCAGCAACGCCCAGCAGCAGGCTCAGCCCGCGGCAGAGGCCCATGCTGAGCGGTCCCAGCACGGCATGCGCTTTCAGGGTGACGTTGTAGGCGAGGATGGTGGCAGCCAGGAGGGCTGCCACGCAGAGCGCGGGACGACCGGCCGAGAGCGCCAGATTCAAGCCCGTGAGCGCGGCGGCAATCGCGGCCATGCGCGCCTGCGGCACCGTGATTTGACCGGCGGGCAGCGGACGATCCGGCCGTTCGATCCGATCCACTTCGCAATCGACAATGTCGTTCACGGCCAGTCCGAACAGATAAAACCCCAGCGCACTGCCCGTAGCGTAGAGCAGCGGCATGAAGGAGGTGGGCGCTGTCAGGCCTGAGGCCAGGAGGAATCCGGCAAGCGGATCGCCGGGGACCGTGAGCAGGTTAGGCAGACGGAAGAGACGGAGCCATGGGCGCAGTGTGGTCATTGGGTCTTGATCATTTTTTCGGGTTTAGGGAAGTGGAAGAAAAAGCTGTTGATTTTCTGTCCATCGAACGCGGTGCGCAGCTCGACTTTGGAGACGTAGTCGGGCAGATCCAGCAGTTCCCATGCGACGCTGCTCCCCTCGACGACTTTCTTAAGCCGGATCGGATAGGGAAGATCCATGGAGAACTTGTCGCGCAAAATGTGGGCCGCTTCGCCAAGGCCGTAGGGCTCGCTGGCATAGAAGCAAATATCCTTCAGCATGCCCTTGGTACCATCGGCATTGGGATAGCAGTTGTCGACCACAGACGACCAGCCGAAGATCTTTTCCGCATCGCGGATGAGAAAGGCGAGCGTCTTGTCTTCGCGGTGGTTATCCGTCAACTTCGCGTAGGTCTTGATCGAGAGTTTGCGGATTTTTCGGTAACCGGGCAGGCGTTGTATCTCATTGGCGGTCAATGCCGGGAACGCGGCGATTTCCGGCGCGGAGCCCGGATTAGCCTGCGCAGCAGCGCGCTGGAGCTGCGCATCGACCCAGGTGAGGTCATCCGGGGCAAGACGGTCGCGGTTGATCGCGATGTTCATGCCATTGACATGCTTGAAGTAGATGCGCCCGTTGGCTTCGCGCTGGAAGGCACCGTCCGCGGTATTGCCGTTGATCGAGGTCCAGGTCCGCACGGGAAACGCGTTGGTCGCCGCAGGGGTTTGCGCGCAGACAATAGCTGCGCTGCTCAGGAACAGCGCGAGAAGGCCGACGGTGCACAGTGATAAAGCACGGTTGCGCATGACGATCCTTATCTGCGTTACGCGTTGGGTTGGGAGGGGCCGTTCCGATAGGCGGCCACGGCATCCTGGAAGGCTTGCGTCCGGGCATAGCCGCACGGTTTGAATTCGGGACAGAACCCGCGGTAGACGCATTCGGGCACGCAGACGCTGTAAAGCTCCGGTTCTGTAGAGCGGATCTCTTCGAGCACCATCTTCCACGCGGCGGTCGTCTCCGCGGAGGCCTGTTTGCAGAGGCGCTTGCGCGAAATGGTGATCAGCGCCTGGGCATTGGCAAAACACTCGTGGTTGACTAAGGCGGACTGCGGTTCATCGTCGCGGTTCACGCCGGTGCGATCTGTGCGCTGTGTGCTGACAAAGTGTTCAATGCCGATTTTATGGCGGACGAAGTGTACGCTCACCCAGTATTTCAGGTTGATCCATTTCCACTTGAAGATCAGCTGGCGGATCGGCGAGTGTTCTGAGAGTAGAATCCGGCGTTTCCAGGAGGAGGAGGGATCTTTTTCGCCCTCTTCCATGCGGATCGTGGTGCGTGCGGCATCAGCCACGTCGCGCCAGGCTGAACGCGCTTTCATGTATTTGATTGTCAAAACAGGTGTATCACTCATAGGCGTCCTAAAAGAAAAGGTTGATAACGTGAAAAGCATACCGTTTTTAGCCGCGCAATTCAAATGTGAAAAGCAACGCTTCGTCTTCGGCGCATGATTCTTCAAAAACAGAAGGACAGCGCGACGCGCTGCCCTTCCAGTCGATTTGCTTCGAAGACTATTTTAACAGCATCAGCGTACTGCTGCCGAGCGCAAAGGCGTCGAGCAGGGCGCTGCCGGTGTCGTTGGCGCCCGGCGTATAGACGAAGCGCATCGTCATCTGGCTGCCGCTGTACTGGAATTTATTTTTAATCCAGCCGGAGGCGTAGGTTGCCGTATCGATCAGGACATTATCGCGATACACGGAGAGCGTCCCTGTGCCGATGACGGCGTAACGTGCGATATAACTCTGCGAATAGGTCTTGGGCCAGGCGAGCTCCAGTGCGCCGTGCGGCAGCGAGACTGCGCTGCCACGGACGAAGGCAGCGTCGTTGGTCTCGACGGTCAGCGGGTCGGCGGCTGTAACGCGGATGCTCTGACTATCCAGTGCGGCGGCGTAGCGCGGCCGCCAGTCGCATTCATAGCAGCCGATGTCGAGTTTGGCATTGTAGATACGCTGGTTTCCAGCGAGATCCGTGGTCTTGTAGTCCACATACAAATTGGTGTTGGCGTTGTCAACCGCGACAGAACCATACGTCGGGACGCCGTTCGCATCGAGCAGAAGATTCCCGATGTAGGCGTTGGTGCTGGGGCTGTTGTTGAGTTGACAGGAGGGTAGATAGGCGCAGGAATAGAGGATGACACCGTCCACCTTAGGGCTGTCGAAGAGCGTGTTGTGGACGCGGTAAGGCGTGGGAACGCTGCCGCCCCAGAATGCGACTTGCGCAGTGTTGTAAGCCACTGTGCAGTTGACGATGAGATTCGGGAACCCGATCACCTGGTTGCCGAGGTTGCGCGTGAAGTAACACTGCCTGGCGATGCCGTTGCGCAGTGCCGAGGAGTTGTTGAATGCAAGGTTGTCTGTAAAGAGGCAGTTCTCGAAGGTGCCGGAGTGTGCGCCGCCGCCACGGACGGAGATATTGTTGGAGAGGACGCAGTCCGTGACGCGTGCCGCGTAGACATCGGCGATGCTGTAGAGGCCGCCGCCGCGGTTATTGCAATCTTCCACGTTGTCGCTGCCGGTACGGCCGTTGAAGAGGGTGAATCCCTGTAACGTACCAGTATTGCGCATGTAGACGCAGCGCATGGCGTTGGATCCACAGCCTTGCACATTGCCCTCGGACGTATCGCTCTCGCCCTTGATGAAGGTGACTGCCGCACCGTCGCGCGAACGCAGGGTGATGTTGTTCGTGATGACCACGCGGGCGCGGATATAGGGGTTGGCCTCCATGCCTGTCCCTGCTGCCTGGAGGGCGCTTCCTTGGTCGTAGATGCCGGGAGCTGCGATCACGGTGTCGTTGTCGCTGCACTGCGCGATCAGGGGCTGGAGCGTCTGTTTGGCTTGCGCCCAGCTGCCGCCATCGTTGAGGTCGCTGCCATTGACCGCATCTACGTAATAGGTGCCATTGGTCACGAATTGCGCGACCACGGAACATGCTGAACCTGCTGGGATCTGAACCGGATAGGTCTGTGACAGGATTTGGGTAACCGTGTTGTTGACGACAAACTGGATCAGGCGATAACCGGGACGCTCAATGGCGGTCACGTTCGTGCTGATCGCCTGGTCTGACGTATACGAAGCGGGGGTGATGGCCCCGACGCCGGTCACGCCAGTCCGCAGCAACGTGATCGTCACGCCGCCTTCCACAGCGCCGCGATCGATTGCGGCGTTCGCCACGCGCGGATTGCCGTAGAAATCCAGTCCAGTGCGTGCGGTCTGGCCTGCTGCCGTATTGCCGCTGTCGACGCAGGGCGAGAGACTGTGCAGACGGAAATCGCCGCTTTCGGGCGCGAGCAGCAGGGGATCAACATAGAGGTTGTTGCCTTTGTTTTTTTCCTGCGGGATTGCTCCGCTGAGGCAGCAGTAACTGATCTGTGAAGTCGCGCCATCCGTACGATAGAGAACCTTTGTGGGATCGGTATTCAGTACAATAGAATTGACATACGAGCCAGAGAAAAC
This sequence comes from uncultured Akkermansia sp., assembly GCA_964567125.1. Classification (GTDB taxonomy): domain Bacteria; phylum Verrucomicrobiota; class Kiritimatiellia; order RFP12; family UBA1067; genus CAZMLC01. Next base: position 19,977 of record CAZMLC010000015.1, on the reverse strand, counting down.
CGGCAAGGGGTTGACGACCGTGACGTTGTATGCATCCAGATAGCTGGCGGCATAGAGGCCGTTCGTGTGATTGATGATGAGTGAATCATAGATGCGTGCGGAGTGCGGCCCTGCTGCTGCGTAAATGGCGTTGCGTAAAATCACGGCGTTGTCTGTAATCAACGTGCGGTGGATCGTCCCCCAGTGCGAAGCGCCGCCCGTGGTCCAGGCGATGTTGTTGGAGATAATGCAGCCAATCGCCTGCGGAATAAAGGACGTACTGAGCGCGGCAAAACCGCCGCCGCAGCCATCCGCGTTGCCCTGCATCGCGGTGGCGCCGCCCGTCAGGGTGAAGCCGACAATCTTGCCCTTACTCATCCAGACGCAGCGGACCGCATTCGAACCGCAACCGTGCGACGTCTCGGGGTCGCGTGCACCGAGGATCACGGTGTTTTCTGCGCTGCCCGTGGCCTGAATCGTGATGTCATTCGTCACAACGAGGCGCGCGAGGCTGCTTTGGCCTGGGTTGGGGATGACTTGAGGTGGTTCCGCATAGACGCCGGGTTTGACGCGGATGATGTCACCATCCATCGCAAGGCTGATGGCCTTCTGGATCGTCTTCAACGGCTGATCTTCAGTTTCACCGGAGTTGGCATCATCGCCATTGACGCCATCCACATAGTAGCCGTCAATAAAGACCGCTTTCACGGTTTGCTGCGCATACGGCGCGTTGGTTGAGACAGCCAGTTCCAGCGTATTGCTGGCTGTCGATTGGACAGTGCCATTGACCTCAAAGTGAAGGAAGCG
>CAZMLC010000015.1:5755-19091 GCA_964567125.1 uncultured Akkermansia sp. | reverse complement strand
CTCGTGTTGCTGACAATGGTGGAATTGTAGGCCAGTGTGCCTGTGCCCACGACCGTGTTCGGGCTGTAGTTCTGTTCGACGATGCAGTCGGTTATTGAGCAGGCGCGCGTGACGCCGTTGTTGGCCGCGGTATTTTTCAGGATATGGCAGCGGTAGAGTGACGTGTTCCAAGAGGCACCGCCGCGGCTGGCCACGTTGTTCGAGATCACGCAGTCCCACAGGGCGCCGCCGCCGTAGGTCGCGCCGCCGCGGAGGGGGTCGCCGTCACTGTCGCTGACGGTATAGCTGCTGCGGCCGCCTGTCAGGGTGAAGCCTTGCAGGAAGCCCGAGGTGATGTAGAGGCAGCGCACAGCATTGGTGCCGCGGCCGTCGCCGGAGGGACTGAACGGCGCATCGGCACCGACAATGAAGGTCTTTTCAGGACCTTCGGCCGCGATCATCGAGATGCCGCGCGTAAAGGAGAGGCGGTTGCTGTGGCTGGCATTCCACGAGGTGCCGCGATCGTAACGGCCGGGGAGCGCGACGATGATGTCGGTGTAGGAGACAGCATCGTGGGCTTTTTGCAGCGTCTGGTAAGGCTTGGTCTGCGTGCCATCACCCGTGTCGTCATTGCCGTTGACAGCATCGACGTACTTCAGTGTTCCGAACGCAGTGTCGACCGTTGTGGTGGCACCATTGGGCGGGGTCAGGTAAAAATGGTTATCGCCAAGGCGCGGCGGCATCCAGGCGTTGTTGATGACAAAGGAGCGCAAGGCGCGGCCCGCCTGCGTGGCGGATGCGGTGAAGACAAACTGCGTCGGCCACGTTGAGTAGGTGAAATAGGTCGTATTGGTGATGGGCTGGGTGCCCAGAAAGAGCTGCCCTTCAGAAGGTTTTATCACGGTGACCGCGCCGAGGATGCTCTGCGTGGCTTCGACTGCGCCGATGCTCATCAGGCCGCGGCTATTCGTGCGCGGATTGCCGTAGACATCGTTGGTGGATGCTTGCGGGATACGCGAACGCAAGGCTATATTCGCGGCATCGACCGCCTCGGCCGCAGCGATCAGGCGGAAATCATCGAGAGCCGGGTTCACAAACTGGTACGCGCTGGTTTTGATATTGTTGGTCCCCGTTATCGCGCTGAAATCGGTCACGCAGTTGGTGAATCCCGCGAGGCCTTGACCATTTGCCTTATTATTGATTATCAAGCAGTTGAGCGTGGCACCGCAGGCATCGAACAGGACTTCATTTTCCGTGATCGTACAGTTGATCACATCCGGTGCATAGGCGATGACACTGCTGCCGGCGTCGAGCGAGCGTTTGTTGCGATAGACCAACGAGTCGTAAATGCGCGCATCGCGCGTCGCGGAACCATTGTTCGAGGCGCGGTTATCCGTCAAGATACACCGATAAACGAAGCCCTTGTAGACCGCACCGCCACGCGTCGCGACATTGTTGGAGAGGATACAGTCAGTAACCGTAACCCCTGCTGGCCCGTTACCGTAAATCGCGCCGCCCTGATTGGATTGGATATCCTGCTTGTTGTTATCTTTGCGGGAAGCACCGTTGCGGAGGGTGAAGCCTTCAATGCGACTGCCACTTTCGCAGTAAACGCAACGCATCGCGTTGGTGCCCATGCCGTCAGGCTCAGTCGGGTCAAACCGTCCGACAATGTGGGTTGTTGCGGCCCCGTCGCGCGATTTGAGGGTGATAGCCTTAGTTACAGCGATGCGGTTGGAGGCACTGCCATAGAAGATTTGGCCTTCATCGTAGATGCCGGGCAAAACGATGATCGTATCGCTCGCGCTGGAGGCATTGACCGCTGCCTGGATCGTTCGTTTCGCGGTAGCCTCGGATAATCCATCGCCCGCGTCATCCGGACGCTGCTTGTCGACATACCATGTGGCCGCGCATAGCGATGATGCGGCGAAAACAAAAAGAGATACAAGACCATTTCGAAACATAACCCCTCCATCACACTGACAATACCTATCCACTTAAAATCGAAGTGTAAGAAATTAGAAAATAACAGGCAAGATTATTTGCGGAAAAACGCGTGGCAATTTGCGGCAATTTTTGAAGTGTTCCTTCAATGATCGCTTCATTTTACAATAACCGGAGATGAAAAGCATCGTGCGTTGGCCGTGTCGGCGCGTCGTGTGGCGCGGCGTTAAGCGGCACCCATGGTGTGCTGCAAAAGATAGCCGATCCCGAACGAGATGAGTGCAACCGTTGTGGAGATACCGGCCATCTGCAGAAACGAACGGCGGAAAGAGACCTCTTTCGCGACGCTGAGATAGAAGTTGAAAAAGGCGATGATGCCGAGTGCGCTGGCCAGCATGATCGGGAGTGCCCACGTCACGGAGGAAAAGATAAAGTAGGGCGAAACAAGGATGATGACCGTGATGACGTAGGCAATGCCCGTGTAGCAGGCTGTCTTGCCGGCATGTTGATCTTCTTTTCCGCTGTCAGCCTTGGCCGAGAGAAACGCCGAGGCCGCCATGGACATGGCCGCCGCGAGACCGGTGATCAGGCCGGTCATGGCGATCTGGCGCGACGAGCTGAGCGCGAAGGTGAAGCCGGCCAAGGCTCCGGTCAATTCGACCAGCGCATCGTTGAGTCCGAGGACAATCGCGCCCATATAGTTGAGGCGTTCATCGTCGAGCAGGGCCAGAATCTCGGCTTCGTGGCGCTCCTCATCCTCGGCAATGCGCTGCAGTTCGGGAATCGCCGTTGCCAGCTGGCGGTACGTCTGTTCCGCCATACCTTCGCCGCGTTCCATCAACTTTAACGCAAAGGTCAGCCCGAAGATGCGCGCCAGCATGACGTGATAGAGCACGGCACCGCGATTGGGCGTAACCGGCTTTTGCAGGATATTCTGCAAAAGCGCTGCATGGGCGCGCTCTTCGGCCGCGATCTGACGCAAGACCGCGGCGTTCTGCGCGAGCGGGGCGCACGCCGCAAGGTTCGTATAGACCTGCGCTTCGGTCAGTTCATTGCGCAGCTGCGCGAGCAAACTCTGTTTCTGTTCAGCCGTCACCATCGTGATGCTCCATTTCCGCTCCGTTTGACGAAGCTTACAGCGAAGTCATATAGCCGAGTTGCTGGAGGATTTGCGGATTTTTCATCCAGTCCTTCTCAACCTTGACCCACATCTCGAGTTTTACGCGGACACCGAAAATCTCCGAGAGTTCAGGCTCAGCGCATTTGCGCACGTAGACGAGGTTTGCCGCTTTCGGCCCGATGATGATGCCTTTTTGCGACGCCTTGTTGATCAGCAAGGTCACGGAGACCTGCCAGTCACGCGCAGTCTCTTCAATGTGATCCACGCGGACGCCCAGTTCGTGCGGGAGTTCCTGGTGAAGCTTGCCCAGGAATTTTTCGCGGATCACATCCGCGATCGCGAGTTTGCGCGGATAGTCGGTCACCACATCCTCGGGAAAGAGATAGTCTTCCATCGGCTGTGCAAGGGCAAAGAGTTTGTCCGTGATTTCCACGCCGCCAGCGACGTGAATTGCGGAGGTCGCGATCCAGGTCGCCTCATGTTGAACCTCCTTCTCCTTCTGGATGCGCGCCCAGAGGTCTTTGAACTCCTGCGCGAAGAAGGGGTTTGCATCCTTTTTGTTCAGGACGAAGACGAGCGGCTGCTCAGCGAGGAGCGCGCGCCGCATCCAGCCGTCATCTTCCAGCTGAGGACGCGAGCTGGCGTCGAAGACTATGAGCAGGATATCCACGCCGGCAGAGGCTTGGCGCGCCATGCGGTTCATGAGCGTACCGAGCGTCCCCTCGGACTTGTGCAGACCGGGCGTATCGAGGAAGACGAGCTGTCCACGGTCCTCCGTGAGGATGCCGCGGATCGTGTTGCGCGTGGTCTGCTCCACGGGGCTGACGATGCTGATCTTCTCGCCGACGAGCCGATTTAACAGCGTGGACTTGCCTGAATTCGTGCGTCCGACAATACCGACTACGGCGCAGCGTTTAGAGGTGGACTGATTAGGGCTCATGGTACCTTTCCTGGCGGAACGGATTCACCGTAAAAATAGGCGTTCTGGCCTGTCGCGTCGAGGACAGCATGCCACAAATCGCTGTTCAGGTTGACCTTCTGGCGCTCAATGGTCGCGAGGCGGATCGGGACCAGCGTGTACCAATCGTCCTGATTGCCAATGACGCAGTTGGTGCGGCCCGCCATGGCAGCATGCACGGCGCTGCGCGCGAGCATGTAGCAGCGGATGGCATCTGTACCTTTGGCCGGTACGCTGCGGATCGCATAGCTCGGATCAAAGTACTTCACCGAGGTTTCGCGTCCAGTTTTCTTGAAATGATCCGTGATGCGTTGGCGCAGATATTCGCCGATATCCTTCTTCAACACATTGCCAGAGGCATCGCGTGTTTCAGTACCTTCCGTTATGTGCCGTTGACCTGCGCCTTCGGCAACGACGATCACGGCATGATCTTTGCCGGAATCAAAACGACGTTCCAGCGCAGCCAGAATGCCGTTCGGGCCATCGATCTCGAAATCGAGTTCAGGAATGAGACACATGTTTACGACCGGATTGGCCAGCGAGGCATACGCGGTGATAAAGCCGGAGTCGCGGCCCATCAGTTTCACGAGACCGATTCCGTTGAAGGTACCCTTGGCCTCCGTGTGTGCCGCCTGGATGATGCGGACAGCTTCACCGACCGCGGTTTCAAAGCCGAAACTGCGTCCGACGAAATAGAGGTCGTTGTCGATCGTCTTGGGAATGCCGACCACGCTGACCATCAGTTTGCGTCGTTTGCATTCATCGGAGATGTCGCGCGCGCAGCGCAACGAGCCATCGCCGCCGATGCAGAAGAGCAAGTTGATGTTCATGCGCGAGAGCGTGTCCACAACTGTATCCGTGTCTTGCTGTCCGCGCGATGAGCCCAGCATCGTGCCGCCGTTTTCATGGATCGTGTCGACATTATCCGTGTTGAGCAGGATGGGCTGATAGCCGTATTTGGAGACGAGGCCTGCATACCCATAACGGATGCCGTAAATCGTCTTGATGCCGTAGTCGCACATCAAAATTTCGACAAGGCCTTTGATCACATGGTTGAGGCCTGGGCACAATCCGCCCGCCGTGACGATCGCGACGCGGCTCCACGCGGGATCGTGGAAGATCTTACCGTGGGGGCCTGCGCGCTCAAACGTAGGACGACGGCCGAGCTTATTTTCAAGATAATCGAGCCAGCGGACATTCTGGGTGATCAGAATGCGGTCATCGTCGCGAATGAAGTCACGACTTCTGACAGGTGAATCCAATTTGCATTCTCCCAGACGCTCAACGTCGATGGAGTAAGCCTCAGGATTTTCGAGCACTTTGTCGAGAATAGTCATAAGACACCTATGGGTTGAAGAAGCGACTAAGTATACGAAGAAATTTCGCGAAGGTCAATTGACAGAAACAACAAAGTGTGTTTTAATATGCGGACTTTTTTCAATTGGACCATAGCTCAGTCGGTAGAGCATAACACTTTTAATGTTGGGGTCGCGGGTTCGAATCCCGCTGGTCCAACCAGTTGATGAGGCCAGCAACGATGCTGGCCTTTTCTTTTTTGCCTGGATGTAAAATAAAACGAGCCAGGACAGCGCGTGTCACTGGCTCGCTTCAGCATCAAAGGGTGAGCGCTTACTCGGTCGCCTTGATAGTATCCCAGGTCGCGGTGTAGAGCTTGTTATGCTCGCCCAGTTCGCGGATCACCTCGGACTTCGAGAGCACGTTGGCAGGCGGAATGATCGCCGGATTTTCATGGATTTCCTTCGGGAGCTTGGCAATGCCGCCCTTGTTGGGCATCACGGTGCAGATATAGGCGATGTTCTGCGCGGCATTGTCGGGATCGTAGATGAAGTTGATGAAGGCGTGCGCCAATTCAGGGTTCGCGGCGTTTTTGGGAATCACCATTTCATCGCAGGCGTTGCTGAAGCCTTCGGAGGGATAGATAAATCCGATTTTTTCAGGATCTTCGGCCATGGTCTGGGCAATGTCGCCGTTGTAGCCCTGGGCTACCGTGAATTCACCGCTGGCAATCGCGGTCTTATACTGCTCGTTGTCAAATTTCGCGATATTCTTTTTCCAGCGGAGTACAACGTCTTTCGCCTTTTCCAGCTCGGCCGGGTTGACGGAGTTAAACGAAAATCCGAGAAACTTGAGCGCCGCGCCGATGGTCTCGCGATGGTCGTTGAGCAACGCCATGCGGCCTTTCAGTTCAGCCGTGTCGAAAATCGTCCACGAGGTGGGCGGTGTCGCCAGTTTATCCTTACGATACGCAATGCCGGTGAAGGTGATGGCGTAGGGGATGCTGTAGTCCATTTCCGGATTCAGGATCATTTTTCCATAGGACGCGTCAAACTGGGCCGCCACGTTGGGCAGTTTGCTCTTATCGAGCTTCTGCACCATATTCTGCTGCTTCATGAGCACGATCTGGTAGGAACTCGGGAACGCGAGGTCATAGGAATCGCTGCCGGCCTGCATCTTGGCGTACATGGTCTCGTTCGAGTCAAAGGTGTCGACTTTGACGCGGCAGTCGTTGGCTTTCTCAAAGGCGCGCAGCAGTTCAGGGTCGATATAGTCAGCCCACGTATAGAGGTGAAGAACCGGCTTTTGAGGCCCGCACCCGGTGAAGGCGAGTAACGACAGCGCAAGCGTTGTCAGGATCAGGCGGACATGCATGGTGATGCTCCTTTTGGCTTGGATTTGATTCAGCACGGAAACGAGGTTCGTTCCCGTGGCATTATGTAAGCGCACCTCGTTTTTTCGTGGATTGCTCTTTTAGATTGTCAAATAAACGGTGCATAATGACAAGGATAAAGGTTACGACGAGCAAAAGCGTCGACATGCAGTTGATGATCGGCAGCTTCGGGCTGTGCTTGATCATGCTGTAGACCTTGAGCGGCAAGGTGTTTGAACCTGCACCCGCGACAAAGAAGGTGATCACGAAATCATCGATCGACAAGGTGAAGGCGAGCAGTCCGCCGGAGATGATGCCCGGCAGGAGCAACGGCAGCTGGACGCGCACAAAGGAGACCCACGCGTTGGCGCCCAGATCGCGGGCCGCTTCAACAAGGCTGTCATCGAAGTCCTGCAGACGCGCCAGAATCGTCATGGTGACGTAGCTGATGCAGAACATGATGTGCGCCAGCAGAATCGTATGCATGCCGCAGCGCATGCCGATGGCCGTGAAGGAGAGCAGTAGGCTGATGCCCATCAGGATCTCAGGCACAACGAGCGGCGTGTAGATGAGCCCGTAATGAAACGTCTGCAGGGTCCCTTTCCACTTGTGGAGCGAAAGCGCGGCAAAGGTGCCCAGAATACACGATCCGAGGGTCGCCCCTGTCGCGATCAGGAGGCTGTTGAGAAAGGCCGACCAGACATCGTGATCCTCCACGAGCTGCTCGTACCACTTGAGCGTGAAGCCCTCCCAGGCGCCGCCGAAGCGCGAAACATTGAACGAGTTGATGGTCAGAACCAAGATCGGCAGGTAGAGGAAGGCCACCACGAGGATCAGCATGATCATGGGGAAGAGGTTGCGCTTCATGCGGCACCTCCTTGATGGCGCGCATGCGCCGCCTCCGCGCGGCGCGCGAATTCCTTTTTGTCCTGCCGTTTTGAGAACCAGACAAAGATCCCGAGCGGGGTTAAGACGCTGATCGCCATGATGGTTGAGAGCGCGCTGGCATGCGGCAGGTTTCGGTCCGGGAAGGTGCGCTGATAGATCTTGTTGCCGATCATCTCGCTGTTCTTGCCGCCGACAAGGTCAGGAATCACGTAAGAACCTACGGAAGGGATGAAAACCATCAGAAAAGCCGAGATCACGCCGCGCCGGATGCCGGGCAGGAAGATCTTGCGGAATGCGTAAAAGCTCTTGGCGCCGAGGTCGCGCGCGGCCTCCATGAGCGAGAAATCAAATTTTTCCGCTGCGGCATAGATCGGCATGATCGCGAAAGGCAGAAACGAGTAGATGCTGACCAGCAGGATGGCCCCGGAGTTGTAGAGCAGTTGCGCATCCGGCGCGGCAAGGCCGAAGGTCACCAGCATGTATTTTAAAAATCCCTCAGGATGGAGCAGCATACGCCAGGCGAAGACGCGCACCACAAAGCTAGTCCAGAAGGGCAGCATGATGAGGCAGGCCATGATCGCGCGCCATTTCTTCGACATGCGGGCAATAGCGTACGCGCACGGCAGCGAGAGCAGCACGCACCCGACCGCCGTGACCAGACTGATCCAGAAGGTCCGCCAGATAATCGTCGGGTAGTTCGGATTGGCGATTTGCGTCCAGGTCTCCAGGGTCCACGTCTTGCCGATGCCGCCATCCGGAGATGCGGAATGGAAGGCGATCGCGACAACCAGGAGCGTGGGCAGGACGAAGAAGATCGTCAGCCAAAGCATGGAAGGGGCGGACATCACCCATTCGTGCCACTTTTTATTTCGCAGTGCCATGATCGTTATGCTTTCTTGGGCGCTGAATAGCCGGCGGGCGGCATCTGGACAAGGTTTGCGTCTTCAGCGGTAAATTGTTCCAGCATGTAGCCGTCATCCGCGTGCCACCAGCAGTAGACCTTGTCGCCCCAGGTGATGGGCTTCTGGTCGAGCGTGAAGTGGCTGTGCGATTTGATGGCCGCGATGCGGTGGTTGCCCACCTCAACCCAGTATTTTGTATAGGTACCCTGGTAGACGATGTCGGTGACTTTGCACTGGAAGATGTTGAGTTTGGAAATATCGTCCTTGGCCGGCGGTTGCGCGGAGACGCGAATCTTTTCTGGCCGGATGCTGAGGTGGACCTGGCTGCCGACGCTGATGTTCTTGTCGTTAAAGCAGAGGATCTCGCCGAGGTTCTGAACCGCCAGTTTGCAGTATTCGCCGCTCACTTCGGCCACAACGCCGTCCATGAAGTTGGTGTCGCCGATGAAGGCTGCCACGAACCCGCTATGCGGCGCTTCGTAGATCTTGGTCGGCGGATCGAGCTGCTCGATGTGGCCTTTGTTCATCACGGCGATACGGTCGCTCAGGCTCATGGCTTCGCCTTGATCATGGGTGACGTAGACAAAGGTCAAGCCGACCTGATCGTGGATGATATCGAGTTCCAGCAGCATGTGCTGACGCAGTTTTAAATCCAGCGCGGCCAGCGGTTCGTCGAGCAGCAGCACTTGGGGCCGATCCACCAGGGCGCGCGCAATCGCGACGCGCTGCTTCTGTCCGCCGCTGATCATGGAGGGGTACTTGAAGGCGTGATCGGTCATGCGGATGAGTTCAAGCATTTCGCCGACCGCGCGCTTGATCTCGTTTTTCGGATATTTCGCGATGGTCAGACTGAAGGCGATGTTGTCCCAGACCGTCATGTTCGGAAAGAGCGCGTAGTTCTGGAAAATCGTGTGGACGCGCCGGAAATTGGGAGGCAGATCCGTGATGTCGCGGCCATCCAGCCAGATGCGTCCGGAATCGGGGGACTCAAAGCCGCCCAGCATGCGCAGCAGCGTTGTTTTGCCGCAGCCGCTAGGCCCTAAAAGCGAAAAAAACTCGCCGCGTGTGATCGACAGCGAGACGTTGTCTACAGCGGTGAGTGCTCCGAAGCGTTTCGTGACGTTTTCAAAGACAAGAAACTCAGACACAATTTTGCCTCCTTAAAAGGTGAGTAGTATTGCAAACGGTGGGGTTTTTTCAATATCAAAATATTCCCCCGGGGCATTTTTTTGTTGCTGGAAAACGACGGGGGTTGTGCAAGCGCCCCGCCCTATTTTTCGTCTTTCTAGTAAATATCATGTTGCGTTGATTCCACGCCTGGCCGTGCCGTGCGGGAAAACGCGCAAAACAGGCTTGTTTTTAACGCACAAGAAGCGTTTACAGAAGGCCTCTTTTTCGGTTATACTGATGCCCTTCGAAAGGAAGGAGTTATCTTTATGGCAGGAATTTTCAAGGCGTACGATATCCGCGGTATTTATGGTCAGGATCTGACCGATGAGGTGGCCTATCAGATCGGCCGGGCTTTCGTGACGTTTACAGGGTGCAAAAAGGTCGTGATTGCGCGCGATATCCGTCCGCATTCGGAACCGCTGTTCGCCAACCTCTCCAAGGGCATTATGGAGCAGGGCGCGGATGTCATCGATATCGGCTACGGTTCGACGCCGATGTCCTACTTCGGCAATGGTTCGCTGGGTGCGGATGCCAGCGTGATGATTACCGCGTCGCACAATCCCGCCGAATGGAATGGCTTTAAGCTCTGCCGCGCCCAGGCGGTTCCCATCAGCGGCGCAACCGGCATTCTGGAGATTGAACGCATTGTCCAGACCCAGGCCTTTGCCCCGAAAGCTGCGGTTCCCGGCAAAATTTCAAAGGCGGATGTGCTGCCCGCCTACACGCAGCATGTGGCGCAATTCGCCAAGCTCGCCCGTCCGGTCCACGTGGCCATTGACTTTGCCAACGGCATGGGCATCTGGGAGGTGAAGACGCTCGCGAACCTGATCACGTGGGATGGCCTCTATGCGGATCCGGATGGACGCTTCCCGAATCACGAAGCCAATCCGCTCCATCTCGCTACGCTGGCTGACCTTCAGGCCAAGGTGCGCGCCGGCGCCTACGCCTTTGGCGTGGCCTACGATGGCGATGCCGACCGTGCAGGATTTATCGACGAAAAGGGCGAGGTGATTCCCATGGACCTCATTACCGCCCTGATCGCGCAGGATGTGCTGGCTACCCGCAAGGGCGCGATCTTCTACGATTTGCGCAGCAGCTGGGTCGTGAAAGAGGTCATTGAGGCCGCAGGCGGTAAGCCCATGATGAGCCGCGTCGGCCATGCCTTCATCAAGCAGCAGATGCGCGAGAACGATGCGCTCTTCGCCGGCGAACTCTCCGGCCACTATTATTTCAAGGACAACTTCACCGCGGAAAGCTCGGCCCTGGCGATCCTCTCGCTGGCCAATATCGTCAGCAAGTCGGACAAGCCGCTCTCCGAGCTGATCAAGCCACTGCGCAAGTATTTCGCGAGCGGCGAGATCAATACGCATGTGACGCGCGATCCCCAGGCGATCCTCGCCGAGATCCGCGCCGCGTATGCGGACGGACATTGCTTTGAACTCGATGGCGTCAGCGTGGAATACGCGGACTGGTGGTTTAACGTGCGCTGCTCCAACACGGAGCCGCTCGTGCGTCTCAACCTGGAGGCCAAAAACAAGGCGACCATGGAAGCCAAACGCGATGAGATTCTTGCGATCATCCGCAAGTAACAAGGATTCGAACAATGGAAAATCAAGCTGTTTACGATGCGCTGATCCAGAAATATCGCGCACATTTTGGTCACGATCCCGAAGTCGTCTCCTATGCGCCCGGACGCATCGAGGTGCTCGGCAACCACACGGATTACAACGAGGGGTTCGTCTTCTCCGCGGCGATCAATTACGGAACCTTCTTTGCCGCTTCCAAGCGGACGGATAAGCAGTGCCGCCTCGTGGCGGGCGACCTCATGAAGGAAGTGACCTTCCTGACCGATGCAGTGACGCCCTCCAAGACCGATACGTGGTGCAATTATGTCAAAGGCACGTTCGCCGGTCTCGCCAAAGCCGGTTGCAGCTGCTGTTCCGCTACTGTGCTGCAGGGCTTTGATGGCATGTTCTTCGGCAACATTCCGCTGGGGAGCGGGCTTTCGAGTTCCGCCGCGTTGGAGATGTCGACTGGACTTGCGCTGGCTAAACTCTATAATATCCATGTTGATTCCGTGGCCTTGGCGCGTATCGGCCAGAAGGCGGAGCATACCTACGCGGGCTGCAAGTGCGGACTGCTCGATCAGATTTCGAGCTTGGCGGGACAAGCGAACAAGCTGGTCAAGACCGATTTCCGCTCCGTGGTCTACGAGACTGTGGCGATGGGCGATAACGTCTGCTTCCTGATGTGCAATACGCACGCCAAGCACGCGCTGGTCGACGGCGCCTACAACCGCCTGCGCGAAGCCTGCGAAACCGCAGCCGCGCATTTCGCCAAGGTCCTGCGCCATCCTGTGGCAGCCCTCCGGGATGTCACCATGGCCGAGTGGGCTATCTACAAGCGTGGCTTGTCCGAAGCCGTGGCCAATCGCGCCGCGCATCCGATCGGCGAGAACGAACGCGTGCTGGCCGGCGCCGCGCTGCTGGAGAAGGGCGATGTGACGGGCTTTGGCTGTTTGATGTTCGACTCCCACGAAAGTTCGCGCACGCTCTTTGAGAACTCGTGCGAGGAGCTCGATGTCGTGGTCGATGCAGCCAAGAAGATTCCCGGCGTTCTGGGCGCGCGCCTTTCGGGTGGCGGCTTCGGCGGCTCTGTCGTGGTGCTCGTGCACCCGCGCGATGCCGAGACCGCGGCTGCGGCGCTCTCCGCAGCCTATGCGGCCAAGTTTGGAAGTCCGTGTGATGTCAGCGTGATCCGTCCATCCGACGGCGCGCATCTTGTCAAATAACGAGAGAGGAGAAACGAAAATGACGAATTTAACACCTGCTGATTTTGATGCCGCTGTCGCCTCAGGGGTGACGCTGGTTGATTTCTGGGCTCCCTGGTGCGGTCCCTGCCAGATGCTGACCCCGATTCTGGAAAAGAATGTCGCGCCTGCGCTCGAAGGTCGCGCCAAAGTCGCTAAAGTCAATGTCGATGAAGCGCGCGATCTTGCGGTCCGTTTCGGCATTAAGAGCATTCCCGCGCTGCTGATTTTCAAGGATGGCGTGGTGAAGCAGCAGATGATCGGTCTGCAAGCGCCGGATGCGCTGATCAAAGCCGTGGAGGCAGCGCTCTAAGATGAATACTGAAGTGCAGCTCGCGACGTGGTTACAGTCAGCGTTTCAAGCCGTGTGCGGTCCGGACCTGGATGTCAGCGTGATCCGCGTGACGCCGGCGACGGATCGCCGCTTCGGCGATTTCCAGTGCAATGCCGCTATGCCTCTGGCCAAGCCGCTCAAGCAGGCGCCGCGCGCGCTGGCTGAAGCCGTGGTCAAGGCATTGCCCTTGCCCGACATGATCGAAAAGCTGGAGATCGCAGGACCTGGCTTTATCAACCTGACCGTGCGCGCCGCCTGGCTTGCACAGCAGGTGGCAGCCCTCGCGGCTGCCCCGCGCTTCGGCATTCCTCGCGTGGGCGAGGGTAAGACCGTGATCATCGACTATTCCAGTCCGAATGCGGCCAAGGCCATGCACATCGGTCATATCCGCTCCACCGTGATCGGCAATGCGCTTGACCGTCTCTACCGGGCTTTGGGCTACTCCGTGATCGCCGACAATCATATCGGCGACTGGGGCACACAGTTCGGCATCCTGATTCAAGGGTATCGCGCCTTTCTGACTGACGATGAACGTGCGAATCTGACGGTTGAACTTCTGGAACG
>CAZMLC010000015.1:1815-5655 GCA_964567125.1 uncultured Akkermansia sp. | reverse complement strand
TGCAGGAGAAGGGCCTTGCCACCGAGAGCGAGGGTGCGCTGGTGGTCAACCTCGAAGCGGATGGCATGCCCGTCTGCATCGTGCGCAAGAGCGATGGTGGCTTCAACTATGCCGCTACGGATATCGCGACGGTACGCAACCGCGTCGCGGAGTTCAATCCCGATCGCGTGGTCTACGTCACGGATGAACGCCAGCAGCTTCACTTCAAGCAATTCTTCGCCGTCTGTGCCAAGCTGGGATACACCGCGCATCTGGAGCATGTCTGGTTCGGACTGATGCGCCTTCCGGAAGGGACCTTCTCGACGCGTCAGGGCAATGTGATCAAACTCGATCTGCTGCTGGATGAGGCAGTCAGCCGCGCCTTGGCGATTGTCCAGGCTTCGAACAGCGCGATGAGCGAAGCTGAACAGCGCGAATTGGCCGAGGCCATCGGTATCGGCGCGATCAAGTATGCAGACCTGAGTCACGATCCGCAGACCATGATCGTCTTCACCTGGGAGAAGGCCTTGGCGCTGGAAGGCAATTCAGGACCTTATTTGCAGTACGCCTATGCGCGTATCTGCAGCTTGCTGGACAAATATGCGGCGCAGGTTCCAGGTGTGGATATCACCACCAATGCCTTGCTGCTGGATACGCCGCTGGAGAAGGAGCTGGTGCTGAAGCTCTTGCAGTTCCCGGCTACGGTCGAACGCGCGGCCGAGTCCTACAAGCCGAGCGTGTTGGCCGATTATCTCTTTACCTTGTCGCAGACCTACAGCAGTTTCTATCAGCAGTCGCCGGTCTTAAAGGCCGAGCCTGCGGTTCGCGACAGTCGGATTCGCCTCTGCGCGCTGGTGGCGCAGGCGTTGAAGGAGGGATTGACGTTGCTGGGCATGCGTACGCCGCGGCGTATTTAACGAGGATCGTTATGCATAAAGAGGGGCATGCGCGCGCTGTGTGGGGCAGTCGGATCGGCGCGGTCCTGGCTGCGGCTGGGTGCGCGGTCGGACTGGGCAATTTTCTCCGCTTCCCTGGCATTGCCGCACGCAATGGCGGCGGCGCGTTTATGATCCCTTACTTTATCGCCTTTCTCTTTCTGGCGTTGCCCCTCTGCTGGATGGAGTGGACGCTCGGTCGTTACGGCGGGCGGGCTGGACACGGCAGCGCGCCTGGCATTTTCGATGCGGTCAGCGGACGTCAACGGCCTTGGGTGAAGTATCTCGGAATCTCCGGCGTCGCAGGTGCGCTGGGGATTTTTTTCTTTTATGTGTGGGTGGAATCGTGGACGCTGGCCTACAGTTTCTTTGCGCTCAAGGGCAGTTATGCCGCGATCAACACGCCGACGGCAATGGGCCATTTCTTCAATCAGTTCATCTGCGCGGACAATCCCTTCTCATCTGCGATCGGGCCTGCCTATCTCTTCTTTCTGATCACCTTCGTTGCAAATTTCTGGATCGTTTGGCACGGCGTGAATAAGGGAATTGAACGCTTCTGCAAAATCTCGATGCCGCTGCTGTTTATCATTGGCATCCTTCTGGTTGTGCGCGTCTTTACGCTCGGAGCGCCCGTCAATCCGCAGTGGTCGATCAACGAGGCGCTGGGGTTTTTGTGGAATCCCAACTTTGAAGCGCTGAAGCACGGCAAAGTCTGGCTGGAAGCCGCAGGGCAGGTCTTCTTCTCGACCTCCGTGGGAATCGGCGTGCTGATGACCTATGCCACCTATATGAAGTCCAAGGAGGATATCCTGCTGCCCTCCACGACAGCCTCCATGCTGAACGAATTCGCGGAGGTGATTCTGGGCGGGTCGATCGTGATTCCTGCGGCTTTCCTCTTCTTCGGTCCGCTGGGGACTACACAGGCGGTCGACGGCGGCACCTTTGGTCTGGGATTCCGGACAACGCCGCTGATCTTCAACCACATGGCCGGCGGGGCGGTGCTAGGTTTTGCGTGGTTCTTTCTGCTCTTTGTCGCGGGTGCAACGAGTGCTGTTTCGATTTTGCAACCCTCGGTCGCTTTTCTCGAAGAGGAGTTCGGGTTCAACCGTAAGCGCGTCATCATCGTGGTGGGAAGCCTCTGCTTCATTGCGGCGCATTTGGTGATTTTCGGCAACGGCGTGCTCGATGAAATGGACTTCTGGTTTAACTCCTTCGGACTTCCCATGTTCGGCCTGCTGGAAGCGTTTGTCTTTATCCGGTTTCTGGGCCCGACAAAAGGCTGGGAGGAGTTGCATCACGGTGCGGCTTTCCGTCTTCCAACGTTTTTTAAATGGGTTATGATCGGGATCACGCCGCTCTTCCTCTTCAGCATCCTCTTCGCCTGGTTGGTCACGGATGGATGGCAGACCATCCTCATGATCAAACGCGTGGATGGTGCATGGACCTCGCTCTATTCCGCGGCGCAACTCCCCTGGGTCATCGCCACGCGGCTCTTCATCCTCACGGTGATCGGCGGCATCTGCTGGCTGGTCCACCGCGCCCACGTGCGTTGGACGCATCTGCCTGAGTGAGCGCAAGGAGAACGGGAATATTTACATTTGATCGTCAGAGAAGCGGGAAGGGCGTCTCTGGCGGCATCCACGGTGTGAGCGGTTCTGCACAGGGTTTAAATCCTGCTGTGCGGATCCATTCCAGCAGGCGTTCACAGCTTTCGTCGATCGGTGTGAAGATGACCGCGTTGGGAAGCTGCTCAAAGAGGATGTGTTCAATCACAATCACGGGCGGCGCAAACACGTCGCGTTGTACGCGGATCTCCACGACATCCTCGGGCCTAAAGGAAAAACCATTCACCACGAGCGCGTGAGACGTAGCCGTGAGCGATGTCAGGACCTCTCCCGAGTCGGATTCATTGCGATAGCCCATGATGATTTCAAAGGTCATGGTTTTCAGTTGGGATTCGACGCTCGACACACGACACTCGATTTGCCTATTGCAACGGGAAGTTATGCGAAGCATCGCGCGAAATTTAGGCCGTTAGGTCAGAGAGGCACACATTCAGCGGAGTATACGAAAAACGTACAACTTCCTTCAGTTTTCCAGTGGGCTCACTGAATTTTCTGGCCACTGACCACAAATCACTGATCACTTTCCGCCGAACATGTCGCGGATGTGCTTGCCCGGTTTGAATTTTACGCTGCGGTGTTCCGGGATCTCGACGGTCTCATCCGGTTTGTTGGGATTGCGGCCGATGCGCGCTTTGCGGACAACGACTTCGAAGACGCCGAATTCGCGGAATTCTACGTGTTGCCCTTTTTCAAGCGATGCGATGATCTGGTCCAGGACCGACTGAACAATCTTCGTGGCATCCAATTGATTGATATCGAATTTTTCAGCCAGTTGGATGGCGATGTCACGTTTCGTGAGTGCCCGTCCCGTGTAGGTGTTTTCAACCTCTGAGTCTGTTTTCCTTCTCATCGTTCTGCTCCTTATGGGCAAACGTCGGACAGGTGCTCTCCCTGTCCGACGGAGTTAACGCTTATTGCATCGCCTGGATGCGTGCAAGAATGTCTGCGACAGCATCCGCGACGGGAACCAGTGCGACCTCTTTCGAAGTGCGCAATTTGACTTCCACACCGCCCTTGGCCAGACCCTTTGCGCCGACGACAACGCGCAGCGGGCATCCGATCAAGTCGGCATCTTTGAACTTCACGCCGGGACGTTCTTCGCGGTCGTCCACGAAGACATCCACGCCGTGATCCTGAAGTTCCTTTTCGAGCGTGTCGACCACCTGGCAAACTGCGGGATCCTTGGGATCAAGCAGCAGGAGATTGACCGCGAACGGAGCTACAGCAATCGGCCATACAATGCCGTCTGCATCGAAATTCTGTTCAATCACTGCTTGCAGCGTGCGGGTGACGCCGATGCC
>CAZMLC010000015.1:0-1715 GCA_964567125.1 uncultured Akkermansia sp. | reverse complement strand
TCTTCGCCGGAGTCGGCGAGCACCATGAATTCGTGCGACCACTTGCCGCCAATATCGCCGGTGTCCGCTTCAACCGCACGCGCGAGGAGGCCGCACCGTTTAAAGATGCGCGTGTAGGCATCGTACATCGCCTGATAGGAGGCATCCGCGGCTTCGAACGAGGTGTCGAAACTGTAGGCGTCCTTCATGATGAATTCCTTGGCGCGCATCAATCCGAAACGCGGGCGAATCTCATCGCGGAATTTGGTCTGGATCTGATAGACCGTGCAGGGCAATTGGCGGTAGGAGTTGACTTCGCCGCTCATCAGTTCGGTGACAACCTCTTCGTGCGTCGGACCGAGTGCCATGAGCCGCTCCGCGCGGTCACGCAGCTTGAACATGCCAGGCCCCATGGTGGAGAGTCGTCCGGATTTTTCCCACAATTCAGCAGGCTGGAGCGCGGGCATCAGAATTTCCTGGGCGCCTGCGCGATTCATCTCTTCACGTACGATCTGGGTGACCTTCTGCAGCGCGCGCACGCCGAAGGGCATAAAGGTGTAAAGTCCGCCGGAGAGCTTGCGGATCAGGCCTGCGCGCACCATCAATTTATGGCTGGCGATTTCTGCTTCTTGAGGGTCATCACGCAAGGTTGTGATGAGCGTACGGGACCAACGCATATTCAAAATTCCTTTTTAACCTAATTAATTGGAAAACAAGTATCTATTTCACATCATTCTCGGATTTTACGCAAGCGATTTTTAAGGATTAAGGCGTATTCGTTGCCTCAGCCCCTGGATTTCAGGAACACGGTGCTTAATGCGTTTCCCGATGGCGTTTACGATAGCATGAAGGCGTGCAGGACATGAGCCGCTTGAAACTGTTGGTGAAATGGCTGTGATCGCAGAACCCGACCGAGGTCGCAATGTCGGAAAGGGTCTTATCCGTGTAGGCGAGCAGCTCGCGCGCCGCATTGATGCGCGTCTTGACGATGTAGTCGGAGACGGTCATGCCGGTGAGTTGCCGGAAGCGGCGCTCAAGTTGACGTTCAGACATGTTTGCCTGAACCGTGAGATCGCGGAGGCGGAGCGGCTTGGCGTAATTCTGGGTGATGTGATCGATCAGCTTGGCGAATCGGCCATACCACTCTGGAATGTCGCGCACGCTATCAATGGTGCGGTGGATGCCGGCAACGCCAATGACGCGACCTTGCGGATCGTGAACCGGGACTTTGCTGAAGAGCACGCGACGATTGGGAAAATCGGGCGATTCCTCAATCCCGTTGATGATCGGCGTATTCGTACGCATGACCTCGCGGTCATTGGCCACATATTTGTCTGCGCATTCGGGGGTACAGACGTCGTAATCCGTCTTGCCAAAGGCCTCTTCCTCATTGCGGATGCCGCAGACCTCGCAGTTGCGGCGATTCATCATGACAAAGCGTCCCTTTTTATCCTTCATGAAAAAGGCGACGTCCGGCAGGAGGTCGAGCAGCTGCTGGAAGTGGCGGACATTCCCGCCGGTTTTGCGTAAGAAGAGCTCTTGGAACCGTGCATTGTTCATGATGTCGGAATAATACAATTATTTGACGATATTTTACAAGTCAAAAGGCTGGGGCTCTGCTACACTCAGACACACTAAGAAGTCGCACGAATCGCGTGCAACAGGCAACTAGAGGAGGGGGATGCGATGAAGGTAACACGTCGGACACTGTTAAAACAGGCTGCGCTGGCAACAGC
>CAZMLC010000014.1:34570-42279 GCA_964567125.1 uncultured Akkermansia sp. | reverse complement strand
AAGCATTTCCGCATGGGTAAGGGTAAATAGTGCCGCCTATGGGATGCTAGTGTTTATAAATTTAAGTCTCGGACTTGACAAGTTTGTTAGTTTAGGCTAACTTATGCGTCGTGAACGTTCTTAGTCGTGCCAAGTAATTTGCAATACAAAGGTTATTCATCTTTGGATAAAGATTGCTAAAACTAACTTAGCACGTTTGAATTCAACTCCATGCAATTCGTTGCCGGACTTCTGAAAACCGGATTCAGAGGACACGGTACATGAAAAACATGACCAGGCACCTGACGTGCTAAGAATAAAGGATCATCATATGTTTCGACCAACCCTTGCAGGACTTTTCGTTGTAACACTGATCACTCATCAGCTCCATGCGCAACATCGCGACAGTCCGTCGAATATTCAAACGTTACCGACGTTAACCCAAGCGGAAGAACCAGCAGGATTCCATTTTGAAGCGGTCTTTGATTTTTACACCTGTGATATTTGGAACGGCATGGTGGGTTATGACCACCCGATTTTCCAGCCGACCTTTGCGACCTTTTACGACACGGTCGATTATGGCGAGCTTTTGCTTGGTGTTGCGCCGCTCTATCAGATCGGTACGCCACGCGATAAACGCAACGGCGGACTTTCCGAACTCGATGTGCTCGCGGCATGGAACTGCGATATTGGTCCGCTCAACTGTGAACTAGGCTACACCTATTACTGGTATCCTTCTGCACAGGATGACGCCATGCACGAAGGCTACGTCACCGTCAAATACGACAACCCAATCGCCGTGCCGTCCTTGACCACCTATTATGATTTCAACCAGACTGAATCGACCTATTTTCAAGGTGCGCTCTGCCGCGACTTTAAAATCACCGAGGCCTTGACCGTCACGACCGAGCTTTTTGTCGGAGCAGGCACGTCGCCGTTCAACCGCACCTACTTTGATGTCGAGCGCGACTTTCTCATGACAGAAGCGACCGCGAAATTCAGTGCCCAGTACGATATCACGGAAAACCTCTTTGTCGGCGCGGCGATTGCTTACACCACCTTTATTGACCGTAGCATCAACGACAGCACATTCGCCAATGAGGAATATTCCACGCTCAACACGGTCTGGGGCGGCGTCAGTACCGGCATCCGCTTCTGATCACAGACGCACCGCTTGGCAGTCAATACCCGCGAGGGGTAGTCAACACATCCTGTTGGTACCCCTGCGTCTTAGCGATCCGTCGCTTCATTTTCCACGCGGCCAGCCGGATCCTGACAATAATACTGCTGCATTTCGTCATAGAGCGCCGGGTGTTCGCTTTTGAGTTCATGCGGACGTTCGAAAAAGAGCTCGGTCACCACGGCAAAAAACTCCGCAGGATGCGTCGCTGCATAGGGATCGATCAACCCTGAAATGCCCTGCGTCACTTCGCGCTGAAGCCGTTCATATTCCGCACTGAGCACGCGCGCCCATGCGCGGTACTGCATGCGATTTTGCAGCGCAGGTGCACCATCCATGGCATCATCCAGTTCATCGAGCTGATGGGCGAATTCGTGCAGAATCACATTCTCGCCATCGCCGCACTGCTGCGCGCCGGCCAGCGCATCGGGCCACGACAGCGCAATCGCCCCTTCGTCGGAGGCAAGTCCGTTCACAGGCTCGTCCTCCAGCGTTACGAGGCCTGCTTCGTCGTGTATCTCCTCCGCATAGGAAAATGCATCGGGATAGATCAGAATACTCGACAGCCGATCATACGAGGCCATGGGCAGATTGAGCAACAGCAGACAGGCCTGAGCCGCGATCGTGACGCGCATTTCATCCGTCACGACTAAGCCGTCGCAGCCTTCGAAATTCTTCTCCGCGATGAAAATCTGGATTAGCGATTCCAAACGCTTGCGCTCATCGGGATGCAATTTCCGCACATACGGCACATTCCTGGCTACGATCGCCGTCCAGGCAGCCGGGAAGGGTTGCTGCGCGACCGCCTTGCGCCGCCGCTCACGAAAAAAATGAAGCACGTCCATCGACACCTCTTAATAGAGAAATTAAACAGGATTTATGCGCGCAAGTCACGCGTGTTTTAAATAAAGAAATCCTGCGCCTGCATGCCCCGACAAAATACGTGGAAAACGCAGGCCCTATATGGTATATTAGTCATGTTTTTTAGTGTACATCAGGTAGTCGTCATGAAATGTGAACTTTGCCATCAGGCTAATGCGGAAGAGGCCATCCATAAGGTCGTCAACGGAGAGGACTGTGAACTCTACGTCTGCTCGGCGTGCGCCCAGAAGGAGATCATCCCGCCAGCGAACGACGCGCACCCTGCCAAGGTGACAACCTTTACGGCGCCGACCGAACTTCCGAAGGAACTGGCTTCTCTGGTGGAAAAAGTGATCGAGGCGACCGTGGAGATTGTCGGCAAGCCTCACCTCAAAAATGAGGTGGCCTGCCCCTGCTGCGGCATGACCCGCACCGAATGCCGCAAAGTCGCCCGCCTCGGCTGCATGATGTGTTATGGACTTTTTAAAGACGATGTTGAACGCGCGGTTAAAGAGATGCAGCGCGCAACGCTGCATCGCGGGAAAAAGCCCAAACATGCGCTGAGCGATGAACAGATACAAGCCATGTTCGACGAGTTGAAAGCTGCGCTCACCGCGCACGACCGCACCCTTTTCCTTGAAGTCGCCCAACGCATTCAACAGGCGGGATTCTTTCCTCCATTCACCCACACAGGAGCCTTGCCGAAATGAAGCGCACAGCCAAATCGTTTCGGCTACGCGTACGCTGCGTGCCGGAAAAAGATATTCCAATTTCCTGCCGCGTGCGGCTGGCGCGCAATTTCCGCAATCACATTTTTCCGGATCGGGCCTCGCAGGAGGAGCGTGCGGCGGTTGTCCGTGATCTGCAGAGAGTCCTGGCCAAGCACCGTTCGTTCAAGGTGTTTGACCTTGATGCCGAATCCCCCCGCGAATGCTCTATTCTCGCTGAGAAGCGACTGATCAGCAAGGAGCTGCTCGACCGTACAAGCGGCAAAGCCATTATCTCGACGCCCGATGCAAGTATGGTCGCGATGATCAACGAAGAGGATCACCTGCGCATCCAGGGTTTTGCGCGCAGTCTGGATTTTTCATCCGCCTTTGATGCGGCGAATGCCTTTGATGACTTCGTGGGTGAACAGCTTCCGTATGCCTGGACCCCGCGGCTGGGGTTTCTGACCGCCTGCCCGAGCAATGTCGGCACCGGCTTGCGTGCCAGCGCCATGCTGCATCTCATCGGTCTGCGTTTGTGCAATGAATTGGATTGCACCAGCCGTGGACTCGAACGCCTGCACCTGCTCGTCCGCGGTTCCATGGGCGAGGGTACGGATGCGCTGGGGCAATTCGTGCAGATCTCCAACATGGAGACCCTTGGGACCGATGAGGCCACGATCATCGCGCGGATGACGCGGATCTGTCAGGAGGTCATTCGACTTGAACGTGACGCCCGCATCCGGATGATCCAGAATTCGCCCATGGCGGTCGCCGATCTGCTGACGCGCGCGATCTGCCTGCTGCAAAACGCCCTGCTGATTTCCGCCATGGAGGCGACCGAATTGCTCTCTGCGCTGCGCTTCGGCGCTTCAATCGGGATCGTCACAGGCATCACCCTGAGTGAAATCGACGCGCTGATGTATTTTGTGCAGCCCGCACATTTGGAAACAGCCGTCGGTACGGACATGATGCCGGAAGCGCGCGACACTGAACGGGCGCAGCGTCTGCATGCGTGCATGAACTGCGTAGGATTAAAGCTATGACAATGAAACCGCAAACCATTCTTTTTCTGGGCGACGGCATGGCCGATGAGCCCTTGGTTGAACTGGGCAACAAGACCCCGCTTCAAGCGGCGAAAACACCCAACATGGATGCCATCGCCGCCCGCGGACGCAGCGGTACCATGCTGACCTTGCCTGCCGGGTTTCCCACGTCCAGCGACGTGGCTAACATGTCGGTTCTCGGCTGTGATCTCGCCACGGAACTGTGTGGCCGCGGCCCACTCGAAGCTGCCAGCCAAGGAATCAAATTAGGTCCGAACGACATCGCCTTTCGCATGAACCTCGTCACCGTGGATGCGGATGGTATTCTGCGCGACTTTTCCGGTGGCCACATCGCGCAGACGGATGCCGTTGAAGCCATCCGCCTGCTCAACGAAAAGCTCGGTTCAGACAAGATCCGGTTCTATCCGGGCGTGAGTTATCGCAATCTGCTGATCCTCTCCGGACCGGAGTTCAGCGCAGACATCGTTTATCACAAGCCCGATGACAATCATGGCAATCCGCTGATGGATCGCCTGCCGACCGCGAAGACCGCTGCGGCAGAAGTCACGGCTGCCACGCTGCGCACCTTGATTACGCAGGCCGCTGACGTTTTGAAGGGTCGCGAAGCGAATAACATCTGGCCGTGGAGCGGCGGCAAAGTCGGCGCGATCCACAACATCTGCGAAAAATATCATATCCGCGCTGCGGTGATCTCCGCAGTGGATGTCATCAATGGTCTTGGCGCCTGCATGGGCATGGACGTGATCAAAGTGCCAGGCGCGACAGGCTATATCGACACGAACTATGAAGGTAAAGCCGATGCCGCGCTTCAGGCGCTCAAAGACGGTTATGATTTTATCTACGTACACGTGGAAGCCATCGACGAAGTTTCGCATGCGCAGGATTTGAAACTCAAGCTGCGCGCAATCGAGGACTTTGATGCGCGTCTGATCGGACGGGTCATGGCGAAGGCCGGCAGCAACGTGGCCTACGCGGTTCTGCCCGATCATCCCGTACCGCTCGCGCTTGGCAAACATACGCGTGAACCGGTCCCGGTCGCGGTCAGCCAGCCTGGAGTCGCTCCTGACGGTGTTCAGACTTTTGATGAATGTGCTGCGCTGAACGGCAGCCTCGGCCTGCTGAAAGGCAGCGATCTGATGGACCTTCTGTTCAAACGCGCCTAACGGCAGTATGCACAAAAGAAAAACGCGGGAACCTCGATAGGCCCCGCGTTCTTACAGCATATAAAGCCCTCTTATTGCAGATCCTGCGCAATCGACTGCTGCTGATCCATCTCTTTGTATGCAGCCCAGAAACGTTCCATATTCGCAGTGATATCTTCAAAGACCGATTGTCCGACCAGATTGAGTTCCTCATCCGTAAACGGATTCTCAAGCGCATCCTCATCACGATCACCGGCAGCATCGTCCTGTTCCGCAACGCGCTCAACACGGTTGGTCGTTGTCACAGGGACGTTCACAGGCTGCATCGGGGATGTTACCGCCGCAGGTGCGGAAGGCCCGGCCTGATCCGCGGTCAACGTCGGCGGCTGGGGAAGCGGCGCAGGATCAGCGCCAATATAGGTCACAGTGGCCGCAGCAGGAGCCTCGACCGTGGTGATAACGGTCTGAGGAACAACGCTGACCGGCGCAGACTCGACCACAATCGTAGTTTGCGGATATTCCAGCACAGGCTGTGTAAAGTAGTAACGGCGATAGACCGGATACGGATTCCAGCAATAGGTATATCCGCCGTACCATCCGCTGCTGTAGGATACCGTGCTGTAGCCCCAGGCGCTGCCATAAAAGGGATCATAATGCGGCCGTACAAACCACGGATCATAATAGGCCGGCGTATACCATCCCGTTGCTTCAGCAAACCGGATTGATCCCACGCCGAAGCCGATCGCAAAACCAGCGACATACGCGGAATGATGCCAGGGACGATAATAATAGTTCGGTGAAGCCCACCCATGGGAAGGACCATGTCCCCACGTGCGCGGATAATAGGGCTTAAATGGGGAGTGATAGGCCGGTGACCGCGCAGGCGGCCGGAAATCAGGACGCGGCGCAGGACGATTCGGATGATAGTCGTGCGTATCGCGACG
Organism: uncultured Akkermansia sp.; assembly: GCA_964567125.1. Taxonomy (GTDB): domain Bacteria; phylum Verrucomicrobiota; class Kiritimatiellia; order RFP12; family UBA1067; genus CAZMLC01. The sequence goes on along the minus strand of CAZMLC010000014.1, from coordinate 36,399 downwards.
CGGCGCTGGTCCGGGGAAACGCGATTCAAATGTCGAGCGAGGCCGGTCCGGAGCGACTAACCGGTCGCGTTCGCCGCGATCATATCCAGCACGATGCAAGGTTGGCGCAGGCCGGACAACAGGTTGCGGCGACACCGTCGGAGCAACGGGTGGCGGCACTGTGCCTCGGCCAGGGCCGCGCGTCCCCTCCAGCGTGCGGTCATGCTGCACGCGTTCCGGCGCAGAATGTTCACGCGGCTCAACGTGCGGCGGTCGCGAAGGTATCGAATGTGTACGCGTGCCAGGCTGGGCACCTACCGAAGGCGACGGCACTGCAGGAGACGGAGCGATTGGCGACGGCGTCCCTACCGACGGTGGCGCATCGCCTCGGCCGGAACTGCGCGTTCTCTCGGACGTACGGTCGCGCTGCACGCGCTCCGGCGCAGAACGCTCTCGCGACTCAAAACGCGGTCCTGAGGGCATTGGACGTGTTGTACGCTGACCGGGCTGGACAACTGCTGAAGGCGGTTGCACCGCAGGAGAGGGAACGCTTGACGGCGGCGTTACCGCTGGCCGTGATGCATCGCCTTGGCCTGGGCTGCTCGTTCTCTCGAATGTGCGGTCGCGCTGCACGCGCTCCGGCGTAGAACGTTCACGCGCCTCAAAGCGCGGTCCTGAGGGCATTGGACGTGTTGTACGCACCTCAGATGGTACTTGCGGGCCCCTTACCGAAGGCGGCTGGGCAGCAGGCGCCGAAGGGCGTGTCACAGGTGCAGGTGCCGGCGCAGGTTGCACAACGCGCGCCGGAGCGGTTGGCCGCGAAAACTGGCTCTCAAAGCGCGAAGATCCTGAAGCGAAGGCGGAAGGACGGAACGTGCGCGACGGTTGCGGCGTAACAGCCGCGGGCTGCTGCATAGCGGCAGGCGCCGAAGGTGCGGCCATACGGGGTGTTCCTTGGAAAGAACCCCTGACCTCCGAGCGCGAATCACGCGGACTGGCTCCTGCATCGCGCGTGCGTGAGCGCTGCCCCCACACCGTGCATGCCATGCAGAGTGCACATCCTGCAGCTATCATGGATTTTATCGTCATAAAAACCCTCCCTTGCCCAACTGGAACCATCGCCGGACACGTAAATCTGTACCTGAGTAAACGCAACACCGCGCAATCTATTGCTTGCAAGCCAGCAATTCGCGCACGATCGCATCGCATACTTCGCGTCCGCGCACAGTCAGACGCCACCGCAACCCGCCGCGTTCAACCAGTCCGAGCCGCGCATAGTTTTCCAATTTTTCTTCCCACAGGTCCGCCTGATCTGAAACCGTTTCCGGGCCCGAAAAAGGATTAAAACCTTCATTCAAACGCAGGCGGAAAAGTGCACGCTCGCAGCCATCATCCTGAGCGGTCAGTAGATCCATGGACCGTGGGGGATGATCGCCTTCGAGGAGACCCTGAACATATCCCGGCAAAGAAGCATCGTTCGTCCAACGCAACTGGTTGAAACGCGAGGCAGCCGCAGGACCAAGCCCGAGATAATCATTGCCCCGCCAGATGCCGAGGTTGTGTTCACACGCAAAGCCCGGCACCGCAAAGTTGGAAATCTCATATTGCGCATACCCTGCCCCCTCCAAACACTGGCGTGCAACTTCCAATTCGTCCGCCAGCGCATCATCGTCCAGCGGCGTCCATTCACCGGCAGCGACCCATTGAGCAAGGCGCGTCCGCGGTTCAACGGACAAACCGTAAACCGAAAGGTGCATCAGGTCGAGCGACACAGCCTGGTCGAGCGTGGCACGCCACGCAGCGGGGGAAACCCCGGGGAGTCCGGCAATCAGATCGATGCCGACATTGCC
>CAZMLC010000014.1:11201-34470 GCA_964567125.1 uncultured Akkermansia sp. | reverse complement strand
AGCCCTGAGCTGCGTCAGTTCCGTAGCAATCAGCTCGGGATAAATCGCCACCAAGGCCGGCTCATCCTGTACTGAATAGAACCCGCAATAGTGACACTTGCTTTGACAAAACGGGACGTGTATGTACAGGTGCGTGACCATGCGTGTTACGCGAAATGCCTACAAACTGGCATTCAGCTTGGCATTGGCTACGCGGACTTTTTCTTTCATGCCGGTCTTATAGGCATGCATCTTCTCGCGCAAGGCAGGATCCCCGACGCCAAGAATCTGAATCGCCAGCAGTCCGGCATTGGTCGCATTCCCGATCCCGACGGTCGCGACAGGAATGCCGCTCGGCATCTGCACGGTTGAATAGAGGGCATCGACACCATTCAGCGGTCCTCCGGCCACCGGAACGCCGATCACGGGCAGGACGGTATGTGCAGCGATCACACCTGCCAGATGCGCAGCCAATCCAGCCGCGGCGATGATCACCTTCAACCCGCGCGTTTCCGCGGTTGCCGAATACTCAAAGGCCTCTTCCGGCGTACGATGCGCAGACATCACGCGCACTTCAAACTCAACGCCAAACGATTTCAACGTGTCCGCCGCTTTCTGCACCATGGGCCAATCAGAATCGCTGCCCATGATAATCCCTACGCGTGGTGTCGCCATACTCTCTCCTCGTGTGTTCATCCTGTTACGCATGCGTAACGTGGACGCTGGTTAATACTCAATCCCAAAATCAATAAACGAACTCGGAATGCGAAATTTCTGCGTCAGCCACTTCCCGAGTGCGCGGACGCCAAATGTTTCGGTCGCATAATGACCGCCAAAAATGACGTTCATGCCGAGATTCTCGGCCATGTTGTAGCCCACCAAGGAAGGCTCCCCCGTCAAAAAGAGATCGCAATTCATCTCAGAAGCCAACGCAATCATATCCGATGCGCCGCCGGAAACCACACCAACGCGTGTGATCTTCTGCTTGCCGAAAGCCAGCGCCTTAGCCTGCGGCGCGATGCGCGCCTGAACCCGCTCCAGCACATCATCCATGCTGATCGGCGTGGTAAACTCGCCCGTATAACCGATCGGCATGCCATGATACGGAAAACCCAGCGTGACTTTTTTCAATCCCAACGCTGCGCACAGCTGGGCATTGTTTCCATACTTCGGATGCGCATCCAGCGGCAGGTGCGCCGCATAGATCGCAATGTCGTTCTGAATCGCAAAGGAAACCAATTCGTAGTTCAGTCCCGTCACGTACGCCAGAGAGTTTTTCCAGCTTAATCCATGATGCGCGATCACGCAGTCCGCCCCCTCTTCCGCGGCGGCACGTAAAAAACGGAGACTGACATCAACCCCGACCGCGACATGCGTCACGCTTCCCGAGTTGGCGAGCTGCAATCCATTGTTGGCTGTATCATCAGAAAAATTCTCCAGCGCCAACAGTTCGTCGAGCGCACGGACAAACGGTTTAAGTTCCATGATCCACCTCCTTATCCCAACGTGGCTAAATAGCGTTCCGCCTGCAGGGCCGCGATACACCCCGTACCCGCAGAGGTGATGGCCTGCTTGAAGAACCGGTCCTGCACATCGCCTGCGGCAAAGACGCCGGCAGCCGAGGTGCGCGTCTCCTGAGCGATCACATATCCTTCGCTATCCAGATCAATCTGTCCCTTAAACGGTTCTGTGTTGGGAATGTGTCCGATGGCCACAAAGACGCCCTGCACGCTGCGTTCTGAGATCTCGCCCGTCTTCACATTCTTGAGCCGCAACCCCGTGACCTCGCCTTTGCTGACATCGAGGATCTCCTCGACCACACTGTCCCAGATCACATCGATATTGGAGGCGGACAAAACGCGATCCGCCATGATTTTCGAGGCGCGGAAGGCATCGCGGCGATGGACCACCGTCACCTGTTCCGCGAGGCGCGAAAGGTAGAGCGCATCTTCCATCGCCGTGTCACCGCCCCCGATCACGGCCACGCGCTGCCCTTTAAAGAAGGCGCCATCGCACGTCGCGCAGGCCGAAACGCCGCGCCCCTTCAGCTGCTCCTCGGAGTCAAGACCCAGATAACGCGCGGAAGCGCCTGTTGCAATCACCACAGTCCGCGTTTCCAACGTGCCGTTCATCATCAGCGAAAGCTTTTTGACGGGACCGGAAAAGTCGCTCGCGGTCACGGCATCCATCATGAAGCGCACGTCAAAGCGCTCCGCCTGCTTGCGCATGGTGCCGACCAGTTCCGTACCGGTTACAGGGTTCTCAAATCCTGGGAAGTTCTCCACATCCGTGGTCTGCGTCAGCTGCCCGCCGGGCTGCAAGCCATCGATTACCACAGGGTTCAGACCTGCCCGCGCCGCATAAATCGCCGCTGTCAATCCAGCAGGGCCACTGCCGACAATCACGATATTTTCCATGTCACATTCCTCTTTTGCTGTTCGGTATACGAACGCAGATCTTATTGATTTTCAGGACCAAATCCGAGTGCCGGCACCACATCGAGCTGCAACGCTGCAGGGCCCGTCACGCCGCAGCCCGTCCCAGCCAATCCGGCGATCATGGCCGCGTTATCGCCGCAATCCTTCGGTTCCGCCAAGAGCAGTTTCACCGTATGCGCCGCGCAGAGCGTCGTCAAGCGCTCGCGCAACCGCCGATTGAGCGAAACGCCGCCGCCCACGGCTAACGCACGGTAACGTGCGGTTTTCAACGCTACGTCGCACCGATCCACCAGCGCATCGACAATCGCCTCCTGATAGGCTGCCGCAACCTCGGGCACGCTTTCCGGCGTAGGAGGATTGCTCTTCAGATAGTACATCAGGGATGTCTTGAGTCCGCTGAAGCTGACGCACATTTCCGCCTGCATGGAGCCCAATGCAGGATTGCCGGCGCGCGGCCGTCCCTTGGGGAAAACGATGGCTCGCGGATGCTGCGCACATTTGGCCGCCTTGTCGATCGCCGGACCACCTGGATACCCGAGCCCGAGCAGTTTCGACGCTTTGTCGAAGGCCTCGCCCGCCGCATCGTCCAGCGTCTGACCGATCACCCGGTAGACACCGCGCTGCGGACAATCGACCCAGCAGGTATGGCCGCCCGAGACGACCAGCGCCAGCAGCGGATAGGCCTCTGCATCGGCGGGGGCGCCTGCTTTCAGGAAAACCGAGTGGATGTGCGCCTCCAGATGGTTGATGCCGATAAGCGGTTTATTCAGCCGCAACGCCAGCCCCTTGGCGGCGGCGAGTCCGACAATCAGCGAACTGGCAAGACCAGGTCCATAGGTCACGGCAATCGCATCGATGGCATCCCAGCCGACTGCAGCGCGTTCCATCGCTTCGTCAATGACGCCCGGCAACTTTTCAAGATGACTCCGCGAGGCAATTTCCGGCACAACCCCGCCGTACGCCTGATGCAGCGCGATCTGTGTGAACACCACACTTGAACGCACTGTGCGGCCATTCTCAACAACCGCGGCCGCAGTCTCATCACACGACGTCTCAATGCCCAGAACAACCATCTCACGCTCCCTTCTTCCCACTCTGCTTCAGCACGATCTCCAGCGCACGTTTAAGCTGAAGATCCTCCGGCTTCGATCCAGCTTTGGAGGACTGGCCTTTCTGGTCCTCGATCATCCGCAGGCGCTGGACCTTGAGCCAATCCGATTGCGCCATCGGCACCACCACATCGGGCGCTAACCCGACACCGTGAATCAGCTTGTTGTCGGGAGTATAATAAAAACCCGTGGTTAACCGAATCGCACAGCCCTTGCAGAGCGCCAGATCCATCACGCTCTGGACCGAGGCTTTGCCATAGGTCTGCTCGCCAACCAGCGTCGCGCGATGATGCGCCTGCAAAGCACCCGCGAAAATCTCAGAGGCGCTCGCGCTGCCACCGTTGACGATACAGGCCACGGGAAACGTCCCCGCCTGATAACGTCCGCCACTGGCTTTAAAAACATGCTCATCCTCCGCGGTGCGGCCGCGCACGGTTACAATCACCTGCCCCTGCGGCAAAAGCTGTTCCGAAACCGCGATGGCGGCATCGATGAGTCCACCCGGATTGTCGCGCAAATCGATGATCACGCCGCGCACCTGCTGCTGTTCCAGCGTTTTCAGCGCAGCAGCGAATTCGTCGGACAATTTATCGCTGAAATGTGCAACGCGCAAATAGCCCACCTGCTGATCCAAGACGCGGACCGATGTGACTGCAGGCACTTCAATCTTCTCCCGGCGCAGCACCAAGGCTCCCGGCTCGCCATCGCCGCGGATCACCGTCACCAGAACCGTTGTCCCCGGCTCACCCTTCAGCAGCTTCATGCACTGCGACAAGGACCGTCCGGCCACGGATTGCCCATCGACCGACACAATCAGATCGCCGGCACGAATCCCCGACTTGAACGCAGGCGAACCCTCGATCGGCGCGACGACGCGCAATCCATCGGGTTCGGTCTCCACGGTCACGCCAATCCCGACAAAACGACCTTGGCTCTCTTCATCGAGTTCAGCGACCATATCCGGCGTCAGGAACGAACTGTTCGGATCGAGGCCGCTCAACAGCCCATCAATTGCGCCATAGATGATGTTGGTGATCCCGACATCCTTGGGATAGTGATGATAGACCAGCAGCATGGTTTCAGCCAGCGCTGGCAGCTGCGCATAAGCATCTTCTTTCACCGCGCTGTCCATCGACGGTATCACAGGCGGAGCGCTGCGCAGCGCACATCCCGCACCCAGCAAAACACTGAACAGGCAAAATCCTCCGACGTAAAAACCCTTCATCGTCTTCACCACAGTTTCCACCACGATTTTTTCTCTTTGGCAGCAGCGGCGTCCTCTTTTTCACCGTTCAGACTCTCACCGTACAGCATACGCATCCGCTGCGTCGCGGAGACTTCAGGATCCAACAGCCGATTGCGTTCAACGATCTCCACGGCATCGACAAGCGACCAAACGCGCGTGCGGATAAACGCATCCTGCGTGCTGCGGTGGATAACCGTCACTTCGCCATCGGAGGCGATATCGAGTTTCGGCTCGCTTTCGCGCATGAAAAGGCCCAGATCAATCGTATCCCAGATCCGGCCAGAGGGTTCATCCGTCATCCGCAGGAAGAGCCGACACGCCTCGTTGCGCGACCAGTAGACCAGCTTCAGCGTGCGCGTCATCTTTTCCCGGTTTACAAACATCTGCATCCCGCTCTTCACGTTAAATCCCGGCACCACATCGAACGTGCGCTTGGCCGACTCATACCGCGCCCCGTTGTAGATGAGCACCACGCGCATCACATAGGTGCCTTCAGCGTCCAAGGCGAACCACTTATCCAGTTCCGTGCGAAACTGGTAGGGTTGCCCTGCCTTTAAGAGAAAGGGCTCGACCATGGGCGCATCCTTGATGCTGCGCAGCTCATCGTAGTCGGCGCCTTTAGTCACTTCAAAAAAGAGGCGCGTCTTGTCGCCAGGCTGGTTCACCTCAAAGGATCGATGCGTCAAATTGCGGACATCCACCTGAAAGAGGATCGGCTCGCCGACGACAAACGTGGAATAGGCCAACGTCGTGCGCAGTTCAATCTGCTGCGCACACGCAACCCAGGCCCCGCCGATGATGCTTGCGGCACCGATCGCGAAAACTGAAAATAATCGTTTCATAGCTCTCCTACACTGTTTGCTCAGTATCGCAAAATATCGAGGCCAGCTCAATACGTAAATCAGGCTTGGAACGCGGCATCCTCAGGGGCCTTGCGGCGTTACGACCACAGCGTCGATGCCCAGTACACGGGCGATCTTGACCAGTTCATCCGCGTGGTGTCCCACGCCCAGCGCAAAGTGATGTGTCGGCCCTTCAGCAACCCAGCGTTTGAGGAAGGTGCGCACATCCGGCTTGAATGTACCGTGGGTATTGGTGTTCCCTGTGGGCGGAATCGGACCTGCGACCGACTCCCCTTCCGCGATGACAAACTTCATCTTGCCATCGGCTTTGACACCGATTGAAAGCATCGTAATCGGCCCCTCTTTGATATTAAATTCAACGCCAGCACCCTTGCCCGGTTTGCCGTGATAGGTTTTGAGCGACCGCAGCACGGGTTTGCGCGAGGCGATATTGAGATGGTGCGGCCCATCGTGACCGACCAAGACCGAATCGCGTTCAAAGTCAATCGGATGGAATTCGGCGAAGCTGCCACCGATATCAAGCCGATCCATGATCATCATGGCGATGCAATTTTTCAGATCATACTCCCCGCACATGGGGAATCCCGCGCCGGTTAACAGCGAATTGCCCACAATCAGATTTGTGACCAGTTCGCGCATCGGCGTATCGGGCCCGGCTTCGTAATAATATGCGAACCCGTCGAGCTTGCGCGCGACCACGAATTGGTCAAGGGCCACGGCCGCCTTGGCGGCAACCGTCAGGTCCTGTTCGGTCAATTTGGTGGTAATCGGATCGGAAATCGGATCCGGCGTATCGAAAAAGGCGAGGATTGCTTTCTTTTTCGCTTCGATCGCCGCTGGATCGGTCCGCTGATAAAAGGCCATGATTTCGTCGGGCTCGCACAGTGCGACGTGACACCCGAAGGTCGCGGTGATCGCCGCTGGATCGACGTGCATATCGTACATGGATTCAAGCACGTGGCCCATCAGTCCAATCCGCGCGCGACGCAGATCGTGCAGGACCTTGGCGATCTGGCACCACGAGGCCAGCTCACGATCCGCCGCCGCATCCCCTTCGCGCACGCCGAGAATCACATCGGCGACGGGATGGCCCATGCGAATCGCCACGCCGGTAAACTCGGGAACAGAGCAGAAGTCGTCGTTGCAGAGCTGCGTATAGGTCTTGGCCTGCGCATAGGGCATAGCTTTGAGCGGTTGCAGCGCGACCAGGACGATCGGCACGCGCAGCTCACGGGCAAGCGCGCCAAAGGTCGATGACGTCGCATAGGTCACCATATCCACATAGAGCAGATCCAGGTCCGCCGCCTTGATCTTCGGCAGCGCGACATACGCGGATTCGGCATCATCGAGCAGTCCGAAGGAGGTGACCTCAACATTGCAGGCGCGTACTTTTCGTTCAAACACCGCCATCTTGGCGATCATGTCATCGCGCAATCCGTCAAACTGTTTCCAGTACGTATGATGGCCCACGGCCACGATACCGACGCGTGCCGTCAACGGTTTCCGCCGTTCAATCCGAGGTCCGTCCGCAGCACCCCCCTGTCCGGCAACACATACACACATCAGCACGCTCGCGACAACACTCCATTTAATCATCTTTTACCTCGTTCCCGCATATTTTTTGCTTCGTTGACACACAGACCCGCCTTCAAGCCATAGCGACTAGCATACGTCAGACCGTCAGATGTAACCAGCCAAAATAAGGACCTGCCGCCTTTTTATTCACGGTCTGCATGACCTTTCTGAAACACCCTCCCCGTTCAAAATGTCCCTTGCATCGCCTTCGGGCTTGTGCGAAAATGAATCAAAATGATGGGGGAGCCAACCATGTATAACTGTTTGTTGATACTCGGTATTCTCGGGGCTGTAACACACCTGCATGCAGGGCCCGAACTGCTATTTACTGCCGAAAAAACAAGTCGGATCGTTCAGTTTAACGCCCAGGGCGAGATCAGCTGGGAATTCTCACCGGCGCCGATCGCCCGCGATGTCTGGCGCCTGCCGAACGGCAACATCCTCTTCCCCTACAGCATCAGCAACGGCGTGAACAACGCGGAAACAGGGGTCATGGAAGTTTCGCCGCAAAAAAAGATCGTCTGGCAATTCAAGACGCACGGCCAGGTCTACTCCTGTCAGCGCATGGCCAATGGCAACACCCTGATTGGCGCAACGCAACAGGGCAAGGTGCTAATCGTCGCGCCGAACGGCAAGATCGTCTCGTCCTTCACCATTAAGAACGCAGCAGCCGGACACAGCAGCATGCGCAATGTCCGCGCCTTGGCCGACGGCCATTTTCTCGTGGCGGAGGAAAGCGCCAAATGCGCGCGCGAATACGATGCGCAGGGAACGTTCCTGCGCGAATTCAAGACCCCCTTCCCTGTCTACTCCGCGGTCCGCCTGCCGAACAATCACACCTTCACCTGCGGCAAGCTCGGCATGATGGAGTTTGATTCCGCAGAAAAACCGGTCTGGTCGCTGACGGACAAGGATGTCCCCGAGCTGGGCATCCGCTGGTTTGCGGGTGTTCAAATCCTCCCAGGTGGCACCATCTTCATCTGCAATGCGGGCGGCAAAGTCCCTTTTGCGGAAATCAATCGCGCAAAGAAAATCGTCTGGAAACCTGAGCCCGGCCAGTATATGGCAGGTGCTGGACACGGCATTCAGGTCCTATCGGCAACAGGAGAGGTCCTAAAATGAAATCCGCGCTCCGACTGGTCATTTTCTCCACCCTTCTCGGACTACACAGTCAAGCCGATGTGCCGCTCACGGCGCACTGGCCATTCGCGCAGAACCTCGAGGACGTCAGCGGCAATGGTCTGGACGGATTCAGCCACTCAAACATTTTCACTGCGGCCGGCACGGTACTGCTGAAGGACGCGCTGATCACGATCCCCGATGCGCCCTTCATCCGCATCGCACCGGGGTTCACCTTTACCTGCCGCATCAAACTCAATCAACTTCCCGCCTCCGACATCGAATGGACCACGCTCTTCATGAAGGGCGATTACGCCAATGGCGAATATCTGCTGCGCGTCAACTCACGCGTAGAGGGACGCCACTTTGGGTTTTTCATGAATACCGGTCCATGGGAACCGCGCGTCAACAGCCTCAAACCCGTTGAGACGAACATCTGGTACGACATTGCGGGTGGCTGGGATGGCCAATCGCTCTGGCTCTCCGTCAACAACGCCACCACGCGCGTCAGCCGGACGGGCACGCGCTTGCAGCAGCAGACCTATGCTCCGCTCGTCCTCGGCGCGTTCGACGGCGAATGCGACGATCTGACGCTCGCTTCGCTCCGTAAAACGCCAGCGGGCGTCGCGAACTGGACCTTTGAAAAGACCCTGGAGGATCGCGCAGCAGCGCCACACACGCTGACTCCGGACAAGGCCGTCTACGCGCCTGTCCCTGGCGGTTTTGCGCTAGATGCCGCAACAACATCCTACACGACACCGTCGGTGCCGGATCTCCAGCTTGCCCCTGGCCTGCGGATCGACTGCTCCGTGCTCTTTCGCGAGTTACCCACTGGAATCACCACGCTGGTCTCAAAGCATGCGGAGTACATGCTCCGCGTCGATCCGAAAAAGGAGGGCAACCGCCTCTCCTTTTTCGTCTTTCTCAACGGCTGGGAACCGCGCGTGCAAACCGATTTCGCGATCCAGACCGGAGTCTGGTACCGCATCTCAGCGCAGTGGGATGGCACCGCTGCGATTCTGGATGTCAACGGCGACCGCAACACCGTCATGCGCACGGGGAAATGCGTGGCCGGCGATGCGCCGCTCAGCATCGGCCGGTTCAACGGCCTGCTCGATAACCTGCGGATCGAGAATCCCAAATTACCGCAACTGACGTTGCTGCGCTCAACCACGGAAAGCGTGCTGCTGCAGGCCGGACGCAGCGAACGCATTCGCGCGGTTGTGACAAACCCCGGGCAATTCCCCGCCAGCGGGACAATCACGCTCGAAGTCCCGCACGACACACTTACGGTCGAGACAGCAGCCACCCACACCATTTCCCAGTTAGCCGCAGGCAGCCAGCAGACCGTGGAATGGAGCGTTAAATCCCCGCGACCGCAACGGGTTCACGCGTACATCCAGATCCAGCCGGAAAAATGCCTGCCGACGCGCAACCACCACGCACTGGCCTTTTTTGATGTGACGGAAGATGAACGCACCGGTCCGCTTTGGCAGCCGCCGCGTTCGGAACCCGGAAAAACGTATTACATTGACAGCAAACAGGGAGATAACGCGCGTTCCGGGCAAGCAGAGGAAGAGGCCTGGCGCGATTTCACGCCCATCAACACCCGCGCATTGCAACCCGGCGACGCCCTGCTCCTCCGTCGGGGAAGCACCTTCACTCAGGAACTGATCGTCGAGGCTCAGGGTCGTTCAAACGCCTGGATCCGCATCGGCGCTTACGGCGAGGGTCCCCGGCCCATAATCCGGCGTACCGGTGACATTGCTGAGCGCTGCATGCAGATCCGCTCACCCGCCTACTTCCATCTCAGCAGTGTTGTCGTCTGCTATGCGGGAAAAGGAATTGAATGCCTGTTCTCCGGAGACGGACCGCGGCAAGACATCCTGATCGAGGATGTCATCGCCCATCACATCGAAGGGCTCTACCGGTTCAATGCGCATGGCATCCCTGAATGGACGGACCGGCACGGTGCGCCCGGCGGCGGCAACAGTTCAGCGGGAATTTATCTCAACCAGGGGAATGTCCGCAATGTCCTGATCCGCAACTGCGAAATGTTCCACTGCTCGTGGGGCTTTCTTGTCGGCGGCGAAAACATGATTCTGGATCGCATCTTCTGTCACGACAATTATGTGCACAACACCTCGCCGCATCCGGCAATGACTGGCGTTTATCGCTCCTATCTGCAGAACAGCATTTTCGATGCTTCCGGCTGGCATGCCTATGCGGGAACCATGGGCATTATGCTGGTCGACCCCGTCGGTTTTATTGTGCGCAACTGCCATTTCCTCAACATGGCCGATTCCGGTTCGCACGATTCGGGCGGCATTGATTTCGAGGCGCGCGGCGAAGGATGCGTCGTGGATCAATGCACGTTCCGCAACAACGCCGGAGCCGCGATTGAGGTTCTCGGTCTGCAATCGCCGCAACCGCGCAATGTCGCAATCACCCGTTCGCGTTTTATACAGAACAATGTCGCCCACAAGCTCGGTCCCGCAGAGATTTTTATCTGGGGCCGTTCACCTGATCCCAGTGTCTGCTGCAGCTCAGGCAGTATCTATCAGAACGGTTACGTCCTCAACCCCGGCGTCGTCTTCTTCACCAACGAAGCGCCGGCCCTAACGCAATGGACCGTGTACAGCAATCAAGCCTTCCAGACTGCGGCTGAACTCGATCGCAAAATGCCTCTCAACAACCCGCCTGAGGTCGATGCCGGTCCGGAGCAATGGATCGACCGTCCCGCGCTGACCTTGCGCGGATTAGTCCATGATGATCGGCGCACAAAAAGCAAGCTGAAGATCCGCTGGGAGGTTCTCGAAGGACCAGGAGACGTCGCCTTTGAATCGCCGGAAAAGGCTGAGACGCTGGCCACCTTCGCAGGTCAGGGCGATTACCTCTTGCGCCTGGTTGCGGACGACGGACACCTCTGGCGCTCAAGCATGACAACGGTTCACGTCCTGCCGCCCCAAACCGAGGTTGTCAACACCTACGACTTCAACCAGCCGCTCAACAAGCAGGGCTGGAGCGAATACAACCTGGGGACACAGGACAAGGAGTGGAAGAGCCCCATCAAGAACCGCGGCTGCGTGTCGCGTCCCGTCAACATGGTGGGCGGCGGCAACTACATCGTGGCCATTGAAAATACGACCAACGCGTTTCTCCTTTCCGCCGATGACCTCAACGTCGACTTCAGCGCGTTCAACCAGATCGTCATCGCGGTGCAGAACCATACCCCCCTGCGCAAATTGAATGTGCGCTGGACAACCGCGCTGGCGAAAGACTGGGACTCCTGTCCACGCGCCACGGTGGATGTCCAACCGTTAGCAACGCAGTCAACCCGCTACACCGTCACCCTACCAGCGGAGATGATCGCGCAAAAACGGCTCAAACAGCTCCGCATCGATTTAACCGACGGAACGCCTAATACGGGCACGTTCCGCATCGATTATATCTATTTTGCCAAGGGGCCAAACTAACCGATACGCAGCACACGCTCACACAAAAGGAAACAAGAAAACCATGTCATTTCACATCAAAAATGTAATTGACGGACGCGACATCCGTACACGGCTCCTCCTCTTTTTCTGCGCAGGATGGACGCTGCTGGCCGGCGCACGGGAAACGCTGTTCCGCGTAGATTTCGGACAAGAGGGTACGCCCTGTTCATACGAGAAAGTCGGACGTTTCAAAGGATCGCTGCCACCGAAGGTACACGAAAACTTCGCCTCGTGGAACGCCTCCTCCGTGCGGGCGGAACGGCTCACGGAGAACGGTCGCTCTTTTCTGCGGATCCACGCGGACAAAATCGATTCGTCTGCGCAGTTCTTCATTGATGGACAACCGCTCGCACTGCCGGGCGTCTTTGAGCTGGTCGTGACGGCGCGGCCGCGGACCTCTGGCCTGCAATTCAGTTTGCGCCAGATGGGCGCCCCCTACCAAGGCTTTGGCGATGCGGACTTTCCCGCCTCCGGCGAATGGAAAGAGCGGCGCTTCCGCATCCAGACACGCGAACACTGCGATTCAAAGGTCGCCATCTATTTCTACGTGGGTGGCGGCGACACGGATATCGCCTCCGTAGAGCTGGCCAGCCTCGACAAATCGGAACTCGCGGCCACGGTGCCGCGGCCGGACGCCGCAGTGAAGAATTTCTTCCGCAACAGCCGCTTTCCGCTCGGTCTCCCCTGCGGATGGAACCTCGACCGTGACAGCCGCACCGCCACCTGCGCGGCGGATGCCGCCCATCCCGGTGCGGACGGAATACCCTGCCTCGTGACAAAAGCCGAAAAGGGCTTCACGCTCTATTCCGAACCCTTCCAGACCAACCAGCCGGACACGCCGCACACGATCGCGTTTGCCTACCAGGGCGAAGGCGCATGCCGCGTCGAGGTGCAGTGCGAAGGCCGGACCCTTGCCAGCCAGGCGCTGAACCTCTCGAACAGCTGGCAGACTGTAAGGCTGGCTTTCACGCCGCCCGGCGACGCATTGTGTTTCGGTCTGCGGTTCAGCGGCAAAGGCACGTTTCGTCTGGATACCCTGCGCGCCTTTGTTGGCACTGCGGAGCCTGCAGCGCCGGATCGCGCCTGCGAAGTGGCGTTGGCTCCGGGACCTTCCGAAATCGCTGAAACGCGCATCCAGTTCGTGGATGAACCGGCCAAGGTACGCGTCTGCGTAACGGGCGACGCGGCCGGCGCGGTGCTGAAAAGCTGCGTCACGGATCTCTACGGCACCTGCGTGGTGCTGCCCGACCGCACCATTTCGGCTGGACAGAAACTGTTTGAGGGCGAGCTGTCATTCGACGTTTTTGCCGCGCGGCCTCTCGGTCAGTTCAGAATCGAGGCCTGGGTGGAGCGCGACGGCCGACGCATCTCGCCCTACAGCGAGCTGGTGATGACGCGTCTGGAACGTCCCATCTTCTGGGACCGGGACGCGCCGGAATCCGCCTTCGGTTGCCACTTCCTCGCCACGGAATCGACCATCCGCATGATGAAAGCCTGCGGCATCAACTGGGCGCGCCTGCACGATGCCGGCACGGAGTACAGCGGCTGGTGGAATCTGGAACAGGTCAAGGGGCAATGGACCTTCATGGACGACGAGCTGCAGTGCTACCGCAAGAACAAGATCAAGATCTTTGCACAGCTGGGAACTACACCTGCGTGGGCCTCGCACTACGGCGAGCTGGGCTTCAAATACATGGGTTACTTCGAGAAATTCCTCCGTCCGAAAAACAATGCGGAGTTCAACGCCTACGTGAAAACCTTCGTGACGCGTTACAAGGGCGTGATCGATGAATACTTCGTCTGGAACGAACCCTGGGGTAGATGGTGGGAGTCGGGGCAGGACGCGAAATTCTTCGGTAAGGACGACGCGAAGCGCGATTTCGCGGAACTCTGCCGCGGCGCATACCAGACCGTGAAAGCCGTCGACCCGTCCATCAAGGTCTCCGGCTTCAACACCACCAGCGGCGGGAGCGGCCGGCAATGGACAGCGGGGGTCTTCGCGGCAGGGGGTCTGACGAATTGCGACATCATCGATTTCCACGTCTACACCAAAAACGCCAACTGCCTCGCTGACGACAGCGTGGAACAGGCCTATCGCGATGCGGTCGGGGAGCTGCTCGACAAGGCTCCGAACGCCGGGGGCAAGCCGATTTACATGAGCGAAGGCCAAGGCGGCAGCACGGGGTCATCAGGCGTCGGATGCCGTATGACCGGTCTCTACACGCGCAGCATCACCTGGCAACCGGAAGAGGATCTGGCCGGGATGGCGGAGAAGAACTGCCGCTACACCGTCAGCCTGCTGGCGCAGAAGGTCGCCAAGGTCTTCCTTTATACGGCGCACGGGTATACCTCGCTCGCTAAGGCGCCGAGCTTCACGGTGCTGCTGGGCGCGGACGGCTATCCGCATCCGGGCCTAGCCGCCTACGCGCAGCTCACGCACGTTCTGGAGGGCAAAACCTTCGTGCGGAAAACCGCGCTGGGCGCGAACCGCTTCGTCTATCTCTTCGCAGGACGCGGCGGAACCTGCGCCGTGCTCTGCGGCCAGCGGGACGCCCAGCTGCCGTTCCCCCAGGATCCCGCCATCCGCTGGACCGACCTCTTCGGCAATCCGCTGATTGATTCCGCCACGCTTCCCGGCACGATGCGCTATGCGCAGAGCGCGCTGTCGCCAGAGGAACTGGAAAAACGTCTGGTACGCCCGTAACAATGACTCAGCCCCCTCATCAAACGGTGACGGGGGGCAGATCAGAAAGCCAACATCAGAAATCAACGTTACCAGCCACGGAACGGAAAAAACGGTTGTTGAATACCCTTCAATAGGATATACTAAAAATAATTTAGGGAACTTTTTTTATTATGCGCGCAAGGGGAAGCGTGCTGATAAAAAGAAGTGAAAGGACATTGATGGGGAAAATGATTCAGAACTGGCGCAATGCTCTTGCGCTTCTTTTGGTCTTGAGCTGTCTTTTGTCGGGTTCCGTTGGCTGTATGACGCCGGAAAAGGCTGTGCGTACTGCGGACGAGTCCGGTGAACGACTGGCCATGGCTTTCTGGCAGCAGCAAACCGGCAGAACCAACGCATTCGACATTTCACGACCTGCGGATGTCCTGACGTTGCGTCTTGCAATGCTTGCCTCAACCAACACCGAAGCAAGTATCGTGTTTCCAAAATTACCGGAAATCACACCGGTCATATCGAACTCGGTCTGGGTCCTCTCCCTGTCGGAGGCGCTGATGATTGCCGCGCGCAACGATCGACAGTACCAGTCGCTCAAGGAGGCCATCTTCACGGCTGCGCTGGATCTTGATTACGAACAATTTAGGTTTGAAACAACCTTCAGCGGTATGATTTTAGGCGCACTTTCCGGCACGCCGGGCGATCCGAAAGCAGAGGGCAACATCGGTAGCGGGTTTAATCGTAAATTTGAAAACGGATCGGTCATTGCCGGGAATCTTGCCTTGGATGTCGCCAAGTTATTGCAGAATGACTGGCGTTCAGCCGGCCTCGTGGGCGACCTCTCGATGACGGTACCGCTGCTGCGCGGTTCAGGACGCGATGTTGTCCGCGAAGATCTGACCCAAGCCGAACAGAACCTCACCTACGCGATCCGCCGTTTTGAATACTACCGCCAAACGTATGCCGTAACCGTCGCCGCGGCTTACTTGAACGTATTGGGTTATGCGCAACAGTTGGAAAACTCCGTGGATAACGAGCGCAACTTGCGCGAAAACAGTCGCCGCGCGGAGATGCTGTTCAAGGCGGGGCGCATGAAAAGCATCGATGTTGCGAAAGCGCAGACGGAATTGCTGACGGGCAGCTCAAAGGTCGTGTCAACGCGCAACACCTACGAAACGCGGCTTGACGCGTTCAAACTCACCATCGGGCTGCCGCCGGAATCGCGCATTGAGTTGTCACACACCGAATTAACTAATTTGGCAGAGGAAATCAAGCAAGCTTCGGTCTCGACGCAGGGAGGCGGTATCCTCGCGGATGACCAAGCGGCGAGCGAAGTCGCCTTGCAGAACCGTCACGATCTGGTGATCACACGCGGACAATATGCGGATTCGGAACGCAAAGTCAAAGTTGCCGCGGATGCACTCCGTGCGGACATGTCCTTTGTAGGTTCCGGGAAAGCCGGTGTGACCGAACTCTCCGTCGACGGCGACTCATCCAGTTCGGACAGCCAGAGCTGGAGCACGAAACTGCGCTTCGACCTGCCGTGGAACAGACGCCGCGAACGCAATGCCTATCGGAAACAGCTGATCGTCTGTGAACAGGCCAGACGGACGTTGGAGGAAAAGGAGGATTCGGTTAAGGCGGCGGTCCGGAACGGCATTCGCAATGTGGCCGCTGCGGCGGCGGCCTACAAGATCCAAAGCGCGGCGCTTACGGTTGCCGAATTGCGCGTAGAAAGCAACCGTCTCTTCCAGCAATCCGGAAGGTCCACGATGCGCGACGTTCTGGAAGCGCAAAGCGATCTCTTGACCGCGCGTAACGCCTTCAGTTCCGCGATGATCACCTGGCGCATCAGCGAAATGGAGCTTCGGCGCGATATGGGCGTCCTTTCGGTCAACCACTCGGGCGTCCTTGATCTAACGAGCATGAATTTGAAAGATGGAGCACAAAATAATGATTAAGAAATACATCACCAAAAAATGGCTACTCATCGGGAGCGTCGCGTTTTGCGTCGTACTTGGATTTGCTTTGCTCCGCAAAGGCCATGGCCAGCAAGAAGATGCGATCCCGACCATCAAGGCGCAGCGCGGTCCGCTGACCATTTCGGTCACCTCATCGGGATCGATTCAAAGCCGTGACAAAGTCACAATCACCAGCGAATTGGAAGGCAACAACACCGTCATCTGGGTGATCGATGAAGGAACGCCTGTAAAAGGTGGCGATCTTTTGCTTGAGTTTAACTCCAGCGATCTGTGCGAAAAATATAAAGAGCAAGAGATTGTGGTGGCTAACGCTGAAGCATCCTTGATCATTTCCCAGGAAAAGCTCGGCATCACCCAGAATGAGAACGAATCGATCCTGCTTGATCGCGAAGTCGATATTTCGCTGGCTAAAATGGCGCGTGAAAAATACGAACAAGGTGATTTCCCCCAACAACTGCGGCAATACAACGCCGACATCGCCCTGGCGAACGAAGAGCTTCAACGTGCCGCGGAGCGGGTGGAATGGTCACAGCGACTCGCCAAAGAAGGTTTTGTCACCCGCACAGAGTTGCAGGCGGATGAACTCTCCCTGCAGCAGAAAACCATTTCGCTTGAAATGGCCCAGACCAAGATGAACGTGCTGACCAACTATACCATGGTGCAGCAGAAATCCGTGCTGGCCAGCTCCCTGCGGCGCGCGGAACGCACGTTGAACCGGACCGCGTGGCAAAATAAAGCAACGATCCGTCAGATCGAGTCCGAGTTGCGTTCGCGCCTGCGTGAACACATGCGCGCCACCAATCGACTTGAAGAACTGCGCGTGCAGATTGAAAAGAGCAAAATTTACGCGCCCACCAACGGTATCGTCCTCTATGCCTCAACCGTATTGATCGCCCGCCGTCAATGGTGGATCAAGCCCCTCTCCGTAGGCTCAACGGCCGTGCAGCGTCAGGAGTTGATCTACATTCCGCTTGAATCGGGCATGATCGTGGAAACCATGGTTCCTGAAGCCAGTCTGAATAAAATTTCGCTCAACATGGTCGCGCAGATCAAGGTCGACGCTTTTCCCGGGAAAACCTTTAAAGGAAAACTCGTCAAAATAGGGTTACTGCCTGACGGACAAAGTGCGCAGCTTAATCCGGACCTCAAGCTCTATAAATGCGAAATCGAATGTAATTTCGAGGAGATGAACGTACGCCCTGGAATGAGCTGTTCTGTCGAATTGCTCAAGGAATCCTATGATCGGGCGCTCTATATCCCCGTGCAATGCGTGGTCCGCGAAAACGGCATACCGACGGTCTATGTGCGTGCAGGCAACACCTGGCAGCCGCGTGCGGTACAGGTTGGCATGGACAACAATCGTATGGTTCATGTCAAAGAGGGTCTTCATGAGGGTGACGAGGTCATGCTGGCTCCGCCCATCAAGGAGCAGAAGAGTAACGATGCCGAGACGCACCGCGCCTTGCAGGAACAGCAGGACGCACAGCCGCTGGAAAAACCGCCAGCCAGTACAACAAATGCAGGGCCCAAGCACACCCAAACAGCGGCAGGGGATGCGCTAGCAGCGCCGCATAAGGCCAAGGCACCAAAAAAACACAAAGAAGGCGTGCCCCGCACACCACCACCGGCAGGAGCGACCACCCCATGAGCGCTGTAGCCCAAAACGTTCATGTCCCTGCGAAAAACGAGGTTGTCCGACTTGATGCCGTGACGCGTCACTACCGCGTTGGCGATGAGACGGTACGTGCGCTCGACGGCGTCTCGTTTTCTATTCGCAAAGGGTCATACTGGGCGATTATGGGGCCGAGCGGTTCGGGCAAGAGCACCATGCTCAATATTCTGGGATGTCTGGATCGGCCCTCAACAGGGGCCTATTGGCTCAACGGCGAAAACGTTGCGTCCATGGATGATAACCAGCTCAGCGACCATCGTCTGCGCAACCTCGGCTTCATCTTTCAAAGCTTTCACCTGATTCCGCAATTGACCGTCTGTGAAAACATCGAGATGCCCCTGATGTATCTGGGTGTGCCGCATGCGGAGCGCGTGGCAAAAGCGCGCTTGCTCGCTGAACGCGTCGGCATTTCACACCGCCTCAAGCATCTGCCGTCTGAACTCTCCGGCGGTCAGCGCCAACGCGTCGCTGTCGCACGCGCGCTGGCGAACGATCCCGCCGTCTTGCTCGCGGATGAACCCACCGGCAATCTCGACAGCGCAACCAGCATCCAGATCATGGCGTTATTCGATGAGCTTTATCAGCAGGGAAAGACCATTATCGTTGTGACGCACGAACCCGACATTGCCGAGTATGCCAAAGGGTGCATTGTGCTTCGCGATGGCCTGGTCGCCTCAGTCCATGAAAAGGAGGCGCAACCATGATGAAACAGCTCCACAACTTCCTGCCGTTCATCCGCCTTGGGCTTACCGACGTATGGCGTCACAAAACACGATCCGCCTTAACCATGCTCGGCGTCGTCTTCGGTGTCGGGAGCGTAATCGCCATGCTGGCTGTCGGCGAAGGCGCCAGTCAGCAAGCGCTGGATTCGATCAAACGCCTCGGCAGCCAGAACATCATGTTGGTTTCCGTAAAACCGACCTCGGATGAGGGCGGCAACGTCAGTGGGCAACAAGGCCGTCTGGCCATCTATGGCTTGCTTTACGATGACGAGATCCGCATCAAGGAAACCATTCCGAACGTGCAGCTGACGGTCCCCGCACGCATGACGCGTCGCATGGCGCGCGTGGGTGAAAAACAGGTTGAACTGCGCGTCGTCGAGACGATCCCCTCCTGGTTCGACGTTGTCCAGCGTCCCCTGCTGGCTGGACGTGTGCTTACGGAAAACGATCTCCTCACGCTCGCCAATGTCTGCGTGCTCACCGAACAAGGTGTCCGCCGACTGCTTGCGGGCGAAGGCGTCACGGGCGAACGGATCCGTATTGCCTCAGGTATGTTTGAGGTCATCGGCGTCGTCAAGAATGAAGATGGCGGGACCGTGCGTGCTCCCGACAGTGAAGCGGATGTCTACATCCCGATTTCGACGGGAACGCGGCTCTTTGGTGAAGCCAATATCCGTTATTCCGCAGGCGGCATGGAGGGCGAAAAGGTCGAACTCAGCCAGATTATCGTCAAGATGGTCAGCACGGAGACGGTCGAAGGCGGCAGCAAGGCCATCGAGGCCATGCTGAGCCGCTACCATAAGAAAAAAGATTTTAAAGTCGATGTCCCGCTCACCCTGCTGCGCGAAGCGGAGCGTACAAAACGCACCTACAATATTGTGCTGGGGGCGATTGCCGGCATCAGCCTGCTTGTCGGCGGCATCGGCATCATGAATATCATGCTCGCCTCGGTCACGGAGCGGACCAAGGAGATCGGTATCCGCCGCGCGATTGGTGCGCGACGCAGCTGGATCGTGATGCAGTTCCTGATCAACACCTGCGTCCTTTCGATCGGCGGAGGAATCATCGGCCTCGCGGTCGGGATCGCCATTCCGTTCATCATCACCTTTGCCACGGGAATGCCCACCGTGATTCAACCTTATAGCCTTATTTTAGCTTTTGGAATCAGCGCGTTCATCGGCATTATCTTCGGCTTATACCCTGCTACGCGCGCCTCCATGCTCGACCCCATTGACGCCTTGCGTCACGAATAGGGAATGTGCAGAAATGAGTCAGAAACTGTTTGTCCAATATGGAGCTGGCAATATCGGGCGCGGTTTTATCGGTCAACTGTTTTCCGCAGCCGGATATACGGTCTGCTTTATTGATGTCAATACCGCGCTGATCGAAAACCTCAACCGCGATCATCGCTACCCGGTCACGATCGTGGAACCGGACGGCGATACGGATCTTTGGGTTGAAAACGTCTACGGCGTCCATGGCGCGGACCTCCCTGCGGTCATGAACACGATCGCCCATGCGGATCTGATGGCCACCGCTGTCGGCGTGAATATCTTCCCGAAAATCCTGCCGCTGATCGCCGAGGGGCTGCGCAAACGCTGGGCCATGCAGAATTTCGAGCCGTTCAACATCATCATCTGCGAAAATCTGCTCGATGCTGACGCGTATATGCGCCGCGAACTAATTGCACTGCTAGCGCCTGCCGAACAGCGCCTTTTCGAGATGTACGTCGGACTCTCCGAAGCCTCGATCGGGCGGATGGTCCCCGTCATGACTGAAGCCATGCAGCGCGGCAACCCGCTGCGCGTCTGCGTCGAGCGCTACTGCCAGCTTCCCATCGACAAAGCCGCCTTTAAGGGTCCCCTGCCGCAGGTACCGAATCTCCATCCCTTCGCGCCCTTCGAATATTTTATCCGCCGCAAGCTTTTCGTCCATAATATGGGCCATGCCCTCGTGGCCTACCTAGGTGCCCGTGAAGGCCATGCCACCATCGGGCAGGCCATGCAGACCCCGGTGATCAAACTGATCGCCCAACGCGCCATGACCGAGGCGGCCTACGCCCTTTCCCGCCATTTCTCAATTCCCCTGCACGAGATCCTGGATCACATCAGCGACCTTCTGTTGCGCTTTGCCAACCAGCGGCTGGGTGATACGATCGCGCGCGTCGGACGCGACACGTTGCGCAAATTATCGAAAAACGATCGTTTCATTGCAACGCTCCAGCTCTGCGAAACCGAGGGCATTCCCCCGGTTTATATCAGCATTGGCCTCGCTGCGGGACTGCTCTTCGAAAATCCCGATGACCCGGGCACTGCAACGCTCCGTGACCACGTTGAGAAGGAGGGTCCGGCGACCACATTGGCCACCATGTGCGGTTTACAAAGCGACTCGACACGCGCACAAATCTGTGCGTATTATATAAAACTGAAAAACGGTTCAACGCTGGAAGAGATTCTCGCGGAAGCGGAATCCCTGCATGCAAAAGTCCTTGCTGAGCGTAAGATTATTTAAGGAATACTATGGCCCGGATCCGCACAAAGATTCCCGAAGTTGCACTCTGTTTACCAACCTCGATCGTCACGATGCGCGAACTCCTCAGCGGTGTCCTGCGGTATGCCCAGCTCAACGGCCCCTGGTCGATCCATATCATCGGCGGACGCGACGGGGAGCAACGCCTGTTGACCTCCGCGGCCAAGGGCAGCTTTTCCGGCATGATGATCTACATGGGCGACGGTATTGGCGAAGGGTATTACGAACCGTGGATGGATACGTGCAAGACGCCCATGGTGCTCGCCCACCTTTCGGACAACATGCTCCGCTCCGCGCATCCCATGAATCAGAAGCACCGCGTCATGTGCGACAACCGCTCTGTGGCCTTGGGTGCCGCGCACCATCTGCTGGAGCGTAAATTCAATCATTTCGCCTATGTCGGCGAAGTGCACGATGTCTCTTGGTCGTCAGAACGGTGCGCTCTCTTCCGCGAAACCATTGAAGATGCCGGATTTCCCTGCACCCTCTACCCCAAGCTGACGGAAGAGCAGCAGAACGACTTTCTCAGCGAACAGATTCATCTGAGCCAATGGCTCAAAACCCTGCCCAAGCCCATTGCCATTTTTGCAGCCAATGACAGTCGCGCCCTGCAGGTTATGGATGCGTGCCTCAAAGTGAACATACGCATCCCTGACGAAGTCGCGGTGCTGGGCGTCGACAACGATGTCATGATCTGCGAGACGACCCATCCCCAGCTCTCCAGCATTCAAATGGATACCGAGCGCGCAGGGTATGAAGCCGCGCATACGCTCGATCAGCTCATGCGCGGCGCCCGGCTCAAACAGCGCATCATCCAATATGGGTTTTCCAGCCTCTCGTCGCGCAAGTCCACCGAAACACCCCTGCTCAACGACATCCTTGTCTCCCGGGCGCGCGAAATGATCCGCATCAATATGGGCACGTCGATCGCGGTCAGCGATATCGTCAACCATCTCGGCGTTTCGCGGCGGCTGCTCGAAGTCCGTTTTAAGAAAGCGACCGGCAAGACCATCTACGACGCCATCATGCAGATCCGGCTGGAACGCGCGCAAAACTATCTGCGTCAATCCGCAATGCCCGTCGAAGAAATCGCCACGACCTGCGGCTTTGTCAGCGCCAGCCATATGGGAACCTATTTCCGTAAGGCGTTTGGCATGCCGCCGGCCAGTTATCGTCAAATGCAGCGGACAGACAGCTGCCATTAAAAAAAACTACCCTATCAACAACACCATTGAGGAAGAAAAAATGATTACGTTACATATGCGGTCCTGGGTACATATCTGTTTCTGCGCAACGCTTGCTGCCAGCGCGCTGGTTGCCGATCCTGTCGATGTGATCTACACGTATGCGGATAAACATGAAGAGACGAAGACCATCGACGTCACGCCGACCAACGGGGTCTACTTCGTACGCGTACGTCGCAGCGAACTGCCGGCCGGTGTTGAATGGGTCAAGCTCCTGCCCGCCTTTGCGCAGGCGCACATCGGCGAGCCTGGATATTTCGTCTCGCCCTGCGGACGTATCGGCAGCTTTAAGCTGACCAACGGCACCTTTAAAGCGATTGGTCCCAGTGCGTTTTACGGCTCAGTATACATGCCGATTTTCGGCATGAAGACCCCGCGCAAAACCTTTGTCGGCATCGCGGTCACGCTGCGCAATGAATTCGATTTTGAAGTTCTCGCGCGTAAAGGCCTCTATACCGTCGCGCCCAAATTCAAAGTTTCCGGCTTTGTCCCCCCGGATGACATCGTGGTCCGTTACCACACCCTTGAAGGCGATAACGCCAATTATGCGGGCATGGCGAAGACCTACCGCGCCTATCTTTTTGAACGCGAACTCTGCCGGCCCATCAAAACGCGCA
>CAZMLC010000014.1:0-11101 GCA_964567125.1 uncultured Akkermansia sp. | reverse complement strand
ACCTACCGCGCCTATCTTTTTGAACGCGAACTCTGCCGGCCCATCAAAACGCGCATGCAGCAGCGTCCTGAATTAGCGTATGCCGCCAAGAGCATCGAACTGCGCATCAGGCAGGGCTGGAAGCCGGTGCCCTCGCCGGTGCCGGAGCAGACGCCGGCGACCGAGCCGCCCATGCACGTTGCGATCACCTTTGACCGCGTGCGCGATATCCTGACCTCGCTCAAACAGGCGGGCATCCACGACGTGGAGGTCTGCTTAGTCGGCTGGAATATCAAGGGCCACGATGGCCGTTGGCCGCAGATTTTCCCGGTTGAGGAAACGCTGGGCGGTGAACAGAAGCTGCGCAGTCTGATCAAGGATGCGCAAGCCATGGGCTATCAGATCGTCGGGCATGCCAACAGCACCGACGGCTACACCATCGCCGACTGCTGGAGCTGGGATTTGCCGATCAAGGATGCCGCAGGCAAGCCCTTCTCCAACGCGAGCTGGGGCGGCGGCAAAATGTACCACCTCTGCCCGCAGCGCGTCTACGAGCGCTTTTACCCGCACGAAATCCAGAAAATCGCGGACCTGGGTTTCCGCGGACTCCATTACTCCGATGTCATGACGATCCTGCAGCCCTTCCGCTGCCAGGACCCGATGCATCCCTGCACCTCCAAGGAAAGCGCCATCTGGTACAGCCGCATGATGCAGGAGACGCAACAGCGCCTCGGCGGTTTTGCCTCTGAAGGACCTTACGATTTTGCCAACGGGCATCTCGACTACATCCTGTATGTCAACTTCGGCGCGCTGACCGCCAAGCAGAATCCGATGGTCGACCGCCTGACGCCGCTCTACCAGCTGGTCTACAACGGCATTGTCTTGAACAATCCCTTTACCGAAGCCGTCAATGCTGCCGCGAAAGAAAAATTTGTCCAGCTGAAGGCGATCGAATTCGGCGGTCGTCCGATCTACTATTTTTATTCGAAATTCAAAAGCGACAATAAGAGCTGGATGGGGAACAGTGATTTGACGTGCGCCACCGACGAAGAGCTGGCGACATCAATCGCCATCATCAAAAAAGGATACGACAGCTTTAAAACGCTTTCCGATTTGCAATGCGAGTTCATGGAAGCCCACGATGAACTTGCTCCTCAGGTCTTCCGCACCACGTTTGGTAACAAAACGGAAATCGTTGTCAACTACAGCGCAACGCCTTACAGCTACCGCAACGCATCCGTTGAACCGCTGAGTTACGCCGTATTCCAGCAGCCTTAAGCCACCCGCCAGCGTTCTAATGTTCACCGTCGAAAGCACGCCGGCAAAATCGACGCTTGCGTTGCCCTTGTTTTTCTGAAAACATAGGCGTGTATTATTTTACAGTGTACTGCGTATCGTTGTTTTGACGCGCAACGCTAATGGGTTGTTGTGTACCGTACAGACAGGAGACGGATATGAAAAAGTTATGTGTATGCATGATGTTATTGGCTGGGACCGCCGCAGCCGAATTGTGGCGTACCGATGTGACCACCGGGTATTTCAACGACCCCAACAACTGGACAGGAGGCGTGATCGCCGTCAACGGTGCCAAAGGCTATATCCGCGGTGCAAATATCGATTATACCATCCAGTTCCCATCCGAAGGATATGAAGAAAACGGGTATACCGGGCTTGATAATTTCGGTGCCACTACCGCAGGCAATTGGCTCACCTTTGATGTGAGCAACAGCTGGTGGCGCAAGGGACCGGCCATTTACCCATCGGACTGGGAGGCGTTCCTGCTCAAGCAGGGCGGCAACGGCCATATATTTAACGTGGAAAGCGTGTCGAAAGTTGCCCCCGCCCGTCCCGTCTTCTTCTGGTCAAATGCGGTCTTCCGTTTCTACGCGAGTTCATCGGTGGTCTCCAACATCTTCGAAAGCGGATATTTCAATCTGTATACCCCTGGCACGAACGGGGAAAAGAGCGACAACAACCTGATCACCGGAAGCAGTGGATCGCCGACACGGCAGTGGACAATCTTCCGCGCAGGATCAAAAACGATCCTGAACGGCTTTACATTGCGTGCTGCAAATTCGATCGGCAGCACGATCTATGAAGGTGGCGAACATGAAATCCGCGGCGGCCTTGCAGTCAAGGCGACCTATGGCGGCTGGGTGACGGGACGACTGGAGGTTGCCGGGAACACGCTGTTAAAAACCTATGGTACGATCACTGTAGGCGCGGCTGTCAACGGAAACGGGCTGATGACCATCAAGGACAGCGCCACGCTGACAATGAACGGCAATCAGCTCTATGTGGGTTCAACAACGCTCTCGACAGGCACGGTCACGGTGACGGGCAGCGGAAAGTTGCTCGGACTCAGCGGAACATCGGACATCTACGTCGGCAATGGCACGACGAATCAAGCCACGCTGAATCTAAAGGAGAATGGGACCGTGGGGATTTTAAGTTCCGTCGGCACGGTCTATATTGCAAGCAACAACGAACAGTCCCGCGGATATCTGAACATGGATGGCGGTGTTTTTGCGGCGACAAACAGCGTACTGGAGACGCGCGGTGACCTATCCGAGGTGAACTTGAACGGAGGCACCTCCTACTTCAAGGAAATCCGTATGACCGGACGCACGCCGGCGGCGCAAACAACCTTGACTGTGCGGGGTGGCGAACACACGATCGGGAGCAGCGGATTCAACATCGGTAACAGTACCAACCGCTCGGCACTCGCCATCGTGGCGGCAGGAAAACTTTTCTGTACGAACGCGGAGTTGCGCGTCGGTTACGGCACTGGAACGGAAGGCATGAACATTTTCCGTCAAACCGGAGGCGAGGTGATCCTGAACTACCGGTCATGCTATGCAGCCGCTGTACCAGGTTCACGCGGACGCGTGGAGTTGTTCGGAGGAACATTGACGGCGAACCGGCTGGGGGGTGGAGCTGGCGCCCTAGCGAGCGGCTCCACGGGCCGAGCTGAACTCTTCGCGGATGGCGGAACGTTCGCCTTTTATCCCGGTACCTCGACGACACCCATTGAAAAACTCGATGCCGCTGTGCTGGGCGCCGCGGGTCTGACCTACAACGCCGGGGATTACGACACGACGATCAACCAGGCCTTCAGCGATGCCGACAGTGTGGCAGGCCGTTTCATCAAGAACGGCAACGGCAAATTGACCCTTCAGCAGAACAGCGCGCATGCGATAACGGTTATCAACGGCGGTTCGCTGGCATTTTCGACGAGCGCTGCACAATTCGGCAAGAATCTGACGCTGAACACTGTGACGCTTGAAATGGATCTCACCGACTCCCTGCAGGCCGATACCTTGAGCGCAACCAATGTTCTGCTCACGCTCTCCGACGTGTTGACCACCGGGACCTATACCCTCTTTAAAAGCGTTGCGGATATCGCGTCCTTTACAAATACACTCACGTTGCTTGCGCCCTCGCCGTTCCGTTCATACACATGGAGCGTCGTTCCTGTGGAGGGATTCAATGAGCTTCGTCTGACCATCGCCCTCCTGCCCGATCCTGTGACACACACCTGGACCGGCGCACAGGACATGACGTGGGGAACGGCCGCCAACTGGAGTTCGAGCAGCGTCCCGGCCATCCAGGACTATGCGACCTTTGCAGGAGCCAATCCCGGAGCAATCAACATTCCGAGCGGAAGCGCCATCACCCGCCTTATTTTCAACTCTGCGGCAGCGTATACACTGGAGGGAAATCCGCTGACCATTGTCGATCGCATCGAATCCGTAACGGGAAGCCATGAGATCGCTGCGCCCATCAAAATGGTGGATGGTGTCCGTCTGACGCTCCAAGCCGACTCGCCGCTCCGTCTCAGCGGCGCGCTCTCCGGCATTCAGGCAGACGTGGTCAAAACCAGCACAGGACGCGTGACTTTAGCCGGGGCAAACACCTTCAGCGGCAGTATCGTCCAGCAAGGCGGCATCCTTGCATTGGAGGGGGCTGCGGCCTGGGGCACAGCCAAACCAGCGACAAACGGGCTTATCGTTAAGGCCGGCACGGTTCAGCATGGCGGCAGCGCGGCGGCAGTCGCCCGCGGCGTCACATTCGACTCAGGCAGCGACCTTGCGGCCACACTGTTGAACACTGTGACGGACCTGACGCTGACAGGCGCCTTCAACACCCTCACGGGACCGTGGATCAAGCGCGGTGCAGGTATCCTGGCGCTGGAGCCCGCAAGCGGTTCAACCCATAAACTGACAGCCTCAAACGGTCGTGCAAGCTCAAACAACGCTCCTACAGGGGATCTCGCTTTCCCTGCTGATGGTTCGACCCCCTCTACCGGGTTCGGCGGGCTGACTGTTGCCGAAGGGACACTCCGGCTCAAGGGCACGTCCTCCACCACCTTTAACATGTTGCATTCGGTGGTGGTGGGCGCACGCACCGTCGGCAGTGAAACCGCGAATGCCGCGCTGGAAATCGATGGGTGCCGCGTCAATCAGGGCGGCAGCGGAATTCACCTCGTGGTCGGAAACGAGATAGCGGCAGGACACAGCAACACGAATCCGGTACTGCGGCTGATCAATGGTGCATATTTGGATATCAACGGTGGTGCTTTCGGCAATGGCGGATCGCAGAAATATGTTCCTGAATTGGTTATGGATGGCGCAGGAACGGTATTCAGCTGTTTCTTCAGCTACAATTTCGGCAGCGGCAACATCTATGTCTATCCGCGCGTCCGTCTCAGCAATGGCGCGCGGCTGCAGAGTCGCGGCCAATGGGAAAGCTGGGGCGGTGCGGGCGGCATCTTCTTTAAATCGCCCGTCGATTTCATTGCGGATTCCGGCGCGATTCTGGACCAGTATCAAGTGACAGGCGAGACGATCTTCTCCAATTATGGCGCAGGACAGCTTCTCTTCCGCAATGGCGCGATCATGCGCCATGGCCGTCTCTTTTTCAGAAATTACGGTGCGCCGGGCGCTGTTGAGCTGGTCTTTGACAACGGCATCCTGGAACCGCAGGGAGTCAACACCTCGTTTGTCTGCCGCGCGCTGCAACAGGGCATCCGTATCCTTGATGGCGGACTGACGCTCAACACCGCGTCCAATGCCTTCTATCGCTGCGGACTGCCGATCCGCGGAACGGGCACGCTGGTTAAGACCGGGCCGGGAACGGCAGTTTTCGGCCAGGCCATCGAATTAATCTCCGACACTGCGACCAACTGGTTCACCGGCATTCCGACCCTCCAGCAGACAGGACGCACCGAAATCCAGCAAGGCACGGTGATCCTCGGCAATGGCGGCATCACGGCGACCGGTGCGGTAACGATCGCCTCCGATGCTCGGCTGGACTTGTCCGGCCTGACCACAACGCTGGGAACCGTGGCCGGCAGCGGAACCATTGCGCATGGTTCGCTGACCGCGACCTATGATTTCGAGGAAGGTGCATTGCTCAACCTCGAAGACATTGCCGAAGCCACGCTAACCGTCAATTTCGGACGCGCGCCGGAGCAACCCATGCCTGCCGGCAAAAAGGCCGTAGCCACCTTATCTGGAAGCGTGAAACCAACCGTAACGGGCTGGAAAACAGTCCATGCAGGAGAGAACTATAGCGCAACCTATTCCGTGGAAACCAATACGGTCTTCGCGGATATCCGCTACATCGGCAGCACACGAATTATTCTGCGCTAACGCACGCACGGGCGCATACGCGCCCGTATGACGTCTATTACCTCTACGCGGGACATCGTTGTCCCCCGTCAGGGGCTTATTTTACTTGCCCAAACGACACGATTTCTAGTACCCTTTTAGTCAGTTAAGTGTTTATTTTGATCGTAACAACGGGGAAGGCAACAGGAGATCCTGCAATGAGAATTTCAGCAGTCATGTTCGCCGTGTGTTTACTGGCACACGCGCTGTGGGCGCAAGGCAATGCTACGTGGAAAGCGTTGTCCTCAACAGGATATTATAACGATGGTGCAAACTGGAGCACTGGGGTTATGCCGACCAATGCCGCTGAAGCGACGCTGACCTCGACAGGAAATTACACGATTTATGCGCCACAGGGCGGTCTCGTTGAAAACAGCGCTTTCTTCATGCTGCCCAACAACCAACCTCTCTCCGTGACCCTCGACACCACCGGCACGTGGTGGAAAAAATCAGGTGGCAAATTTTCAAGTGACTGGAAAGCGTTTGGACTTTCTCCGACAGCATCCATCGGCCAGCACATCTTCAACATGGAATCCGTATCGACCAATACGGAACGCAATGTTTTCTTTATCTCCAATGCCGTGTGGCGCTTCCAGTGCAACAGCCAAGCTGCAACCAACATCTTTGAAAGCGGACTATTTGATTTTGCTTATAAAGGTGAAACCAACCGTACGAGTGCGAATTGGATGATTTCCGGCTATGGCAATCCCACGCTTCAGCGCACAATCTTTAAACCCGGATCACGTACGATATTCGACATGTTTTCCATCCGTGGATCCGCTGCGGATCAAGTGACGATCTTCGAGGGCGGCCTTCACGAATTTTATGGTCGAGTCGCTGTCAAATCTGACAGCCCGAATGCGGGCGTCCCGGATACACTTTTGGTTTTCTCAGGCACAAGCAGTAACTTGCTTTACGGAGGACTACAACTTTGCAACGCAACCGGCAACCGCGGCATCCTGCGGATGGAACAAACCGCCTATGCGCGTCTGGGTAGCGTGGATGCAGGAGCTACCACAGGTGCGAAAGGGCTTCTCATCATCACGAACGATGCAGTTGCACACAACATGGGCGGCGATGTCAAATTGGGCCTCGGAGCAAGCTCGCGCGGCGAGCTCCTGCTTGCGGGTAACGGCCTTTACCGTTCCACCGGTGGTGGCTCTTATGGCATCAAACTAGCGATAGGTGCAACGTCGACCGGCCTTGTAACCCTCGCGGGAAATGCACAGATGCGCATCGAAAACAGCGAAGGCATCACGATCGGCATGAACACCAATATTCTTGCGGAAATGACGGTGAAAGATGCGGCGCAGGTTACTGTTTCCGGTTCAGCCGCCATTGCTGTCGGTTCCAGTGCCGCAACCGGAACCTTGACGCTTGCCGATAATGCGCTGTTGAATATGCCGGGAAGCGGCAACCTGAATCTGGGTAACGCCGCCGGCGCGGTCGGAGTCTTGACACTCGCCGATAATACGCTTTTGAATATGTCGGGAAGCGGGTACCTGGATTTGGGTAACAACGCCGCCGGCGCGGTCGGAGTTTTGAACCTCACGGACAGTGCTCGTTTGGTCCGTTCCAATGCAAACGTTATCCGTATCGGTACGGCATCCGGCGGCACAGGTATCGTCAACGTCGCCGATAACAGCTCCATCACGCTGACCGGGAGCAGCGGCAACCTGACGCTTGCAGGGGGAAATAATGCTGTGGGCTACCTGAATATCACCAGCAACGCAACGCTCGCCATGGCAGGTGCGCTGACCATCTGTCCGAACGCCTATGGGTATGGCGAAGTGAACCTCGGTGGCAATGGCCGCATCGATTTAGGTGCCAATGGCATTGTCAAGATCGCTTCAGCCGCAAACGCCACGGGAACCTTCAACCTGAGCGACAATGCGACGTTCTATGCCGGCGCCGTAGATAAGTATTTCCAACTCGGATATGGCAACAATGCACGTGCATTCTTCAATCTGAACAACGGTGTATTTGCAGCTACAAATACGATTGTTGAACCCTATGCGTTCTATGGTGAAATCAACCTCATGGGGGGCGAGTCCTATGTCAAGGAATACCGGTTCACAGGTAGCGGAGTCGTTGGCACAACAAATAAATTAACCGTTACGGGAGGTCGGCATGTGGTTGGTTCAGCCGGCATTGGACTGGGTAATGGAAATAACCGCGTCGATGTCTCCTTGGTCTCGGTTGCAGGCGGCGAACTCATTTCCGATCAGGGCGGTATTTTGCTCGGCGTTGGCAGTACGGCTCCGTCTAATACACCGATTCAGCAGCTGACCGTTTCCGGAGGCCGTTGCTCCGTGGGTACGAAGTCCGTGCGTGTCGCAAACTCCAGCACCACCTTCGGACGCGTTGAGTTGATTGGCGGTGAACTCGAAGCCGCGCTCATTACCGGCGGTGCCGGTGCCCTGAATCAGGGTGGAACAGGATACGCATCCTTCCTGGGTAACGGCGGCAAAATCATCTTTTCCGCAATCGGCGACAATCGCTTTGAGAAGCTGGATGAAGCGAAGATCGGCGCGGGCGGACTTGAAATCGTCAATAGCACGCTCGCCACAGTCAATCAGGCCTTCACCGATGTGGATGCAAACACGGGGGCGATCGTCAAGAGCGGCACAGGAATCCTCGCGATCTCCAAGACATCAAGCCATGCGGCCACGCTCGTTACCGGCGGTGAACTTAAGCTCGGTACCGGTGTAACCCAGTTCGGTCAAAATATCCGCCTGGCAAATGGAGCCACGCTCACGGCGTTCGACACGATCGCACTGACGACATTAACCGCTACAAACGGCGTGATCCGTATCGGTTCAGGCAAGAAGATCACGGCGGGCGCAGCGTCGCTAAGCAACGTCACCCTCATCACCAGCGGCTGGGAAATCGGCAGCTATGATTTGATCGAAGCCACAACGTTGACTGCGGAGAACGTCACCGTCGTCGGTGAGAGCGCAACGCAACTCTACTCCGTATCGGTCACAGATGGTAAACTCACATTGACGGTCCAGGCGACACCTCCGGCTGAAACCAAGACGTGGCAAGGTGCTGGCAGCAGCTGGAACACCGCTGAAAACTGGAATGGCGGGATCCCGGCTAAGCAGGATACCGCGCTCTTCAACGGCGCAACACCTACAACGGTTTCGATTGACGCGGCGGCCTCAGTCAACGCGATTCAGTTCAATGCCGCAAACAGCTATACGCTGACCGGCGCAAAACTCACGGTTTTGTCAAACATCGACGCTTTGGTTGGCAACCATACTATTGCCGCGCCGATCGAAATGTCATATACCACCAACGTGATTGGCTTGTCCGCGCAGACAGGTGCTCAAGTAACGCTCAGCGGGGCCTTGAGCGAGAGCGCCAGCACAACGCTGGCCAAGACAGGCGCGGGCACGGTGAAACTGACAGGCGCCAATGCGCTGTCAGGCCCCATCAGCGTTGAAGACGGCACGCTCGATTTCGGCTCTGCTGCGAGCTTCGGGACGGCCAACAGCAGCGCATCGGCGCTGCTCCTCAAAGGGGGCGGCCTCCGTTATTCAGGGCCGGAAGCAACAGCAACAAAAGGCATCACCTTTGCTGATGCGTCAATGGTCACCAATGCCTTTGTCCTCGACATCCAGAGCAACCTGACGCTCAATGCCGCGATTCAGAATACCCGCGGTGCACCCATCAAGGCGGGCATCGGCGACCTGACCATCAACTTCCCAGCAGCAGGAACCTACACCCTTGCAAGCAGCCATGGGCAGAGTATTTTCAATAAAGAACCGCTAACGATGAACGGCATTCCGTCAACCGGCTATGCCGGACTCACCGTCGTCGAAGGCGGACTCACTCTCAAGGGGACACCGGACGTCACCGCCAACATGACCTATCAAACGGTTGTCGGCGCGCAGGTCCGTCAAACAAATCTGAACGCGAACGCGGTGATGACCATCGATGGGTGTAAGGCCAATATCGGCGGATCAGGCGAGCATCTTTTCGTTGGATATGGTATTGCCGCAGGCATGCCCAACAGACCGGAATTCAATGTGATCAACAACGGATATGTGCTTGTCAACGCGCTGAAAACAGCGGGCAATGCACCCGCCGCGGTCGATGTTCAGATCAACGTACTCAACCGCGGATTCTTTGATTCCAACTGGGCGATCCAGTTCGGCTCCGGCAACTCGGCGAACGGCAAAACGACGGTCCGCATGTCAAACAGCGTGATGCGTTGCTCGGGAAGTGGCGACTTCTCCTTCGGAAGCCCGATCGACTTTGTCGCAGGAGCGGGCAGCGCCATCACACAGACGTGCACCACGGGCATTATCTTCCGCAACAACGCTTCTGGCCAGATGCGTCTTGAAGGGGGATCGCGCCTCTACTACAATCAAATCCGCTTTGAAAATAACAGCGGCGTCAACGCGGCGATCCAGCTGGATAATGCGATTTTGCAACCGAACGGAAACAACATGACCTCGACGACCGTACGCGCAACGGGCCTTGGCCTCGAATTGCTCGCCGGCGGTGCCACCGTGGACATGAGTTCCGTTGCGCGCCACACCTTTACGCTCCCGATCCGCGGTACCGGCGGACTGATCAAGACAGGCAACGGTGAACTCGTCTTCGCCGATGGCCGGGCTAACAACGTGATCGGCCCGGAAATCACGGCCCAATACTCCGGACTGACCGAAGTCCGCGCAGGCACGCTGACCGTGGAGACAAACGGCGTCGGTGCAGTGACGCGCGTGAGCGTGCTGGATGGCGCCACGCTCAATCTCTCCGGTTCACCGATTACGCTCGGAACGGTTGAGGGGAACGGCGTGATCACGAACGGCACGCTGACCTCGACCTTGAAATGCACCTTTACGGATGGGGCCACGCAAGCCGACGCGCAACCGACCTTCGCCAATGTCGCAACCCGCGGATTCAAGGTGGATTTTGGCCGCACGGTGAGCAATCCGGTCAATGTCTCAAATCCGAAATTGGCCATTGCAAAAATCACAGGGTCAACAATTCCGGATGTTTCAACGTGGCGTGGCCAGAACATGGGGCCCAGCATCTCCGCAACGTTTTCGCTTGAAAACAACACGGTGTATGCAACGTTCGACTTCGGCGGTACACGCCTCATTCTCCGCTAAGCAACTGATATTTCTCAACAAGCAAAGCAGGCCGATCCTTTTACGGATTAGCCTGCTTTGTTGTTTATACGCCTGTTGCACAAACGCCCCTTTTAAAGTAAACTAGAGCAAAATCAAGGGGGATAAAATGAGAACAGTATGTATTATTGCGCTCCTATGCGTAAGTGGATTGTTGGCACGTGCTGAACGCGTTGTTTTTGTCGGGGACAGCATCACAGGGCTCTCGGAAAATTTTTCCGCCGGATATGCCAAACAAATGCGTCAGGCGCTAACCGATGTGGGACGTTCGAACGCCTTTGAACTGGTCTGCCTCGGCGGAAGCGG
>CAZMLC010000013.1:9767-42751 GCA_964567125.1 uncultured Akkermansia sp. | reverse complement strand
CCGCCTCCAGCTGGGCTGGCGGTTCCCCCTGAAAATAAATCGCATTCAACCGTGTACAGCCTGTAAACGCCCCGTCGGCAAGCGTTGTCACCGATGCCGGGATCGTAATTGCCGCTTTCCCCGGCGGACACAGCAGCAGCGTTGTCCCATCTTTGCTATAGATGACACCGTCTTCACTCTTATACACAGGATTTCCCGCATAGACAACAAACGCAATCAAGTTGGTGCAACCGCTAAACGCATCGCTGGCGATTGAGCCAATGCTCGCCGGAATGGTGACCCAGCGCAACTGGGTTGCGTCAGCGAAGGCCTGCTCCGCAATCCGTGTGACTCGATAGCCATTCCGCAGACTCGGCAGGTATATCATTGAGGGGATCTGTTCGGAAACTGCGCCCGTAATCGAAACCTCGCCATTGGTCATCGTTCCAAAAAGACGAACCACGGGATGCCCCTCCAGCGTACTTTCGAAACCGCTTGCCGCATCCCAGACATAAACATTCACGGTTGTAGCAATGCCATTGAACACGTTGGTACCCCATGCTGCAGGTTTGTTGCCATCAAAATAAATTCCGAGAAAACTCGTGCAATTCTCAAACGCGCAATCGTTCACGCGTTTCAGCGATGCCGGCAAATAGGGCGAGGCCAAGCGCCGGCAATCGACAAACGCATAAACACCTAATGACTGGAAATTGGTCGGGAACGTGAATGACGTTAATGCGGTGCAGCCATGAAATCCGGATCGGCCGATTTCCATCAACTGAGACTGCGGTCCCAGTGTTATATTCGTAAGTGATGAACAACACGCGAAGGTCGAGTGCTCCATCTGCGTCACCGTTGACGCGACATACGCTTCATTTAAATTTACGGCAAGATAAAACAGTGTGCTCCCGCTTAATCGGGGTATACCTTCCGGAATGACCACGCGCTTTAAACTTGGATTGTTGGCAAATGTGTTGCCATTGGCTTTGCCCAGGGTTGTAGGTAGCACAACGTTGGTAATGCTGCTGCACCAATCGAATGCATAGACACCCAGTTCTTCCAACCCTTCGGGCAGGATCACTTCCTTTAAATGTGTATTTCCCCAAAATATTGAATAGCCCGTCTTCTTAACACCGGGTTTCATCAAAATCCGTTCTAATCCGCACGAAGAGGCCATTTCGTTCGGGTAAGTCTCCAAGGAGCTCGGCAGTTCAATATACTTCATCGCATAGTTAAAGCGAAATGCACCATATCCTACCGAGGTAAGCCCCTCTGGAAGGATCAGCTCGGTGACCCCTGTCATACTGAACGCCCAGTCCCCAATCGTTTGAAGCCCTGGATTGAAGTGCACGGTCGTCAATTGCGCACACGTGTATAACGCGTAACCCTCAATCGTCTTCACGCTGGATGGCAACGTAATTTCAGTGATCTTACTCGCGCGGAAGGCACTATCGGCCACGCATGTAACACAATCCGGCACAACATAGGACCCAGAACGTCCATACGGATACAGAATCAATCGCTGATAGTCTTTTGAACAGAGCACCCCGTTCGTCGCGGTATACGTCGCATGCCCTTCTGCAACGCCCAAACCGACCAACCCCGTACACCCTGTAAATAAGTTCCACGATACCGTACTGATATTCGTTGACAGCGTAAGCGTGTGGAGATTCGGCTGATTCACGAATGCATCGGACTGAATCGCGGTCACACGATAGCGAATCCCCTGGGCATCGATCTCCGCCGGAATCACAACATCGCTCGCAGCGGGCAGATTATTCAAACCCACAACCGTCGCACGTTGCGTCTGCGGATTCAACGTATAGCGGATGTTATCCTGAATTTCCCACTCTGCGACACTTCCAAAGCGATACAACCCGGCAAAGCGCACAAAGATCGGCACCACGCCATATCCTGTACCATGACCACCCCCTGAATAATAGGTCGACACATGCAGATTGAGTCGCCCGGTTGGAATGTTCACACCAGTATAAACGCCTTTGATCACCCCGTCCACGCGGAACGTGGCGGATGTCGTTGTGACGTCAATTTGATAATCACGCCACGAAAACTCACTCCCGCCGGAAAGCTGCCAATACTCGCCAGCAGTACACGGTGTTCCGGTCCAAACAGCGGTGCCGTCTTTGACAACGCGCATCCCTATCGTTGAGGCTGTCGCTGAATAAAACTCAACCGCGTTATTGCCATCGATCCCCACGCGCAAACCCCGTGGCTGGAAATCGCCGTACACCGAACCATCGTGATAGGTCGCACAGCGAAACCGGCACGACAAGACCTGATCTGCCGCAGCCACACATCCCGTGAGTGAATAGAGCCTTGCATAGTTGGCTTTGTCCGTATTCAGGCAAATCCCCCCCAGGGTCTTACCCCACGCAGAATAGCTCGCATCACCCTGCGTCACGAATTGAGTCACATCTACAGGGAAAGAATTGGAAGACGAGAAATCGCCTACAACCAGAGTGTTCGTCACCGTATACGCGGTGGCACGCAGCACATAAAAAAACACCACCAAACACACATACCGTTTCATGATCATCTCCTTTGCATGAGAGCGTGTACCGAAGCGACATGCCCACTTTTTAGAACAAGTCTACTCCTTTCTTAAAAATCAAGTCTATCTTTACTTTCAAAGATACGCATTTAATTTCTGGACGAGCGAACCCACCCCCATAAAACAAACGTCTCACCGACTGAATCAGCCGGCGAGGCGTTTAGGACAACAAAGAAAACTGCGGCACACCTTAGGCGCACCGGCCCAAGCAAGAACTATTTGCGCTGCCCGCGGTAGGCAGCCTGCGGAATCTTGATCTTCATCCGCTCCGCCTCCTGCTTGCGCAACGCATTGACCTTGGCGTTCTTATCTTCCTTTTCGTCGCGATTCGGACTGAGAACAACCGGTCCGCACAAAGCCATGGTGTTGCCATCCTGGCGCAGATCAAAGCGGTTGATCCGCGGAGCCGTACGGATGCGCGGACGGATCGGCGGAATGTTTTCAATCGCCCAGGAGTAAGGATCGTACATCGCACGGATCTCTTCATCGCCGAGGAAGGGCCCGTTACAGTCGACCCATGCGATCAGGCGCTCACGATCAACGCCCGACACCTTCATGCCCTTATGCTTGCCGCTGCATGCATTCTGCACCAGCTTGCTGACAGGCGAATAACAGGTATACGGTTCCAAGGTCACCAAAGCAGCAGGATCAACTTGATTGTACCCTTCAACTACAAAGAGGCCGGCCAGATTCTTCGGCACACCCCGTTCATCCTTCTCCTTCTCGATGTTCCAGGGACAGTTGCCGCTCACCAAGGTGTAATAGGGTTCAGCGAAAGGACTGACGTCATCCGGACGATGATAAACATTCGCCCACCAGCCGTGCAGCGACGGACGGTAGGTCATGTTGAGCGCCTCATACGCCTTGGTTCCCTCCTTCTGATGACACCCCGCGCAATGCTTATCCAAGACGGGCTGGACGAAACGCTTGTAGCCGACACTCTCACCAGCACCCCATGCGGGGGGCGTCAGCGCGACGGCCTTCTTCGACAGCGCCTTGCCCTTCTTGCGCAGCGACGAAGCCTGTCCGGCGCGCGTCTTCATACTGGTCTCATGGCACCCGAAGCAACCGCGATGCTCGCCCGGCATGGCGTTCGCAAAACTGCGCATCGTGTAAATAGCCATGCCGCTCTCATCCAGCATCTGGAAGAAGAGTGACTGCCCCGGCGGCACCTCGAAGTTCACGCTGCCGTCCTCCTCGATCGGCACGGTGCCAAGAATGCGCTTCACACCGTCAGCCTGGAACAAACTGACAGCCGGACCATCGTGCTGAACCGTCTTATGCCACGTGGTATAGGTTTTCGGATCCATCTGGATCACGCGCAGATACTTGCCCTTTTCGCGCAAAATCGGCGGCGCATTCTCAAAGATGTCGTTGCTGTAGAAAATACCGACTTCCGGTTTCTCGCCGACACCGATCTTGGGCCATTTGACTTTATCGACCAGCACAGGCGGTTGCGGACGCGCCTTGAACGGGATCGCATGATAGGCGTTCTGATCGCCGACGTAGATCAGCTCCTTGTTACCATAGACATCCATCAGATAGAGACGGAACTT
The DNA here is from genome assembly GCA_964567125.1 of uncultured Akkermansia sp. GTDB lineage: Bacteria > Verrucomicrobiota > Kiritimatiellia > RFP12 > UBA1067 > CAZMLC01. The sequence goes on along the minus strand of CAZMLC010000013.1, from coordinate 38,644 downwards.
CCACTGCTGACGCGGATCGTGGTAGATCAGGATCTCACCCTCGCGCGCAGACACGAGGAAAAGTTCTTCGGAAAGCGGATACGGCGTCTTGTAGGCGCCCATCTCGCCCGCATTGTGGTAGGGCACATGCGGCGGCGGGTCCTTAGGCCCATTACCGACTTCCGGCCAATGCACATCGCGCGTAATGCGGAAGAGCCCATCCGGATAATTCAGTCCCTTCTCAGGATCAATGATGCCGATCGAACCATCGAACCAGCAGTGATGGCCCAATGCCGTAAACATCACCTTCTTGCTGTTCGGAATTGCACGCGCCTCGGTCAGCACATCGGGCCACACGCTCTGGCTGCCCCAGAAGGTCTGCACGTTGCACCCATCCGGATCGCACGTCCACAAGCTCTGAACACGCCAGAGTCCCTTGTCCGTATACTCCCACCGCGTAAAGATCAGCCGGCCATCATTCAACACCGAAGGCAGATACTCGGGTTCACCGTTGGCAGAAATAATATAGATATTCTTGCCATCACCATCGCAGCGCGCCATGGCAAAGGAGTGCGTCATGGGCATACAGCGCACATAGCTGTGCTGGCGGCTCGTGCAGAAGGCGATCTTGCCATCTGGCAGGTAGACCGGATCCAGATCGTCATAATCGCCGACCGTCAACTGCTTCACGTTGGAGCCGTCTGCATTGGCCTCGTAGAGGTGGAACGAACGCTCGCCCACAGGCCGATAGCTGAAGAGAATCTTTTTACCATCGAACGAAACGTCCGGACGCCAATAACTGCCCTTGAAGGAAGGAATCAGATCTTTGACCTCGGTTCCCGGCGTCAGCCCCACGGAAACTAACTTGCCGCCGTCCATGGCCATGAAGCCGTTGCGATGGCGCGCCTCATGCGCCCACTCGTCCGTCGCATCGCCCTTCTTGCCCAACGGATAGGGATTATCGATCAAAAGAATGCGATCGAAATCGACCAGCGGATTCTTGAACATGATCACGCGTTTAATTTTGCGGACCTCGAGGTAAAAATAGAGCGGATCGCGCGCGATGATCACCTTTTTCATGCGCTCCTCGACTTCGTTCAGGGCCGCCAGTTCAGCCGTCAAATCCGGCGCGTTCTGCATGGCCTGAATGCGTTTGGCCATGTCGCGCGTGTATTGCATTTCATCGAGCACCTTCTGCAAGGTCGGCACGTTGTTGACCTGGAAGAGCCAATCTTTCTCCAGATCGCGGTTGACACTGGAGAGCCGGATCCACTCGAAATCGACCTGCCCTTCCCCCGCAAGCGGATCGAGACGCAATGCTTTCATCGTACCGTTCAAGGCGATGGTCACCGAATACGTGTGCCACGCGTTATCCGGCTTCAGCTGGATCGTCGCCATGGTCTCACCGCCGAACGGCTTCTGCTCCGTGGCCCAGAAAATCTCGCCGTTGCTCTTCACGCCCGTACGCGCACGGAAAGAGACCTCAACGGATTCGCCTTGAATATTCAGATCGTGAATGCCGAAATGGGGATCATTCCCTGTCGCCTGCATCACCAGAAGATTGTCCTTCTGTTCAACCGAACAGCGGTTAAACGGCTTAAACGGTTGCGGCTTGTCGAACCGCCACTCCGCCAATACACGTCCCGCCATAACGCGACCCAATTCCGGTTTTTCCAGTCCGGCTAGAACGGCCCCTGCACAAAAAAGAAATGCCCCGATTACCTTACCCTTCATGCTTGTTTCCTCCAATTGTGTCGTAGTATAGCTGTTATTCAGCAGCTGCGCAAGCTTCAGCAAAGCTAGATGTGCTCCTGAATGCAAAAAGGCGCCCGATATTCAGGCCGCGTCAGCATGGCGTTGGCTTCAGCATCATGCTGGATCGTCATACTGACAGGGTCAAAGTCCAACGACCGCCCCAACCGATAGGAAATGTTTCCCAGATGCATCAGCGCGCAGGAATAGAAGCCCTCCTCGATGCTTTTATTGAAGGTCGCCGGTTCGGGACTGCGAATCGCCGTACAAAAATCAGCATAGTGATTGCCGATTCCCTTTCCAGAAGGTCCCGCTTCGCGCTCCTCACCCAGGTAGGTCCGCCAAAACGTGACATCTTTGGCCATATACCCTTTGGAACCGAAGAAGAGGTTACCCGTCACGTTGCGACGACTCGTGGCCTTATAGTCATTTCCCTGGCTGACGCCCTTCATCCACGCCACATCTTCGTCGTTGGAAATCCAATGACGGACTTCAAACTGCAAAATCTTTTTCTTGTCGCCACCGCCCTCCGCGACAGGAAATTCGAACATGGCCATCAGCGCGTTCGGCGTATTCTGCATGTCGTCGAACATGAAGTGTCCGCCCATGGCCATCACCTTGGTCGGCAAGGTAACCCCCAGCCCCCACCGCGCGATATCGAGTTCATGCACACCCTGATTGCCCATGTCGCCGTTCCCATAGTCCCAGTTCCAGTGCCAGTTGTAATGGAACCGGTTACGGTTAAAAGGCCGCTTCGGCGCAGGTCCAAGCCACAGATCATAATCCACGCCCCTGGGAACAGGTTCATCTTCAAAACGCCCGATCGTCGTACGCCGCTTGTAGCACATGCCTTTGGCCAGGTAGACCTCGCCGAGTCCGCCGCCATGAAGAAACTGCGCCATGCTCTGCGCGCAGGGATTGCTGCGCTGCTCGGCCCCGTCCTGCACCAGCACCTTGTATTTGCGCGACGCTTCAACCAGCTTCTGCCCTTCATAGAAATTGTAGCAGCAGGGCTTTTCAACCGAGACGTGCTTGCCCGCCTGGATCGCCCAGATCGCAGCCAGCGTGTGCCAGTGATTCGGCGTCACGATCGAGACGGCATCGATCTCCTTATCCTCGTACAGTTTGCGCAAATCGGTGTATGTTTTCGGTGCGCGCAATCCCTTATCGAGAAAGTACTTCTTAATGACCGGTGCAAACAGATTGGCATCGATGTCGCAGAGGGCGGCCACCTCGACATCCGGCAATTTCAGATATTCAGCCAGATGCGTCTGGCCCATGCCGTGGATCCCGATAATCGCCACGCGCACGCGATTGTTCGCTCCGGCCCAGGCCGGCTTTGTGCCCCACAGAAGCGCGGCTGAACCCGCGGCCTTCAGAAACATTCTCCGCTCCATGTTGTCTCCTTGTGCATTCCGAATTTCACACGCTACGGTTGGTTCAAGGGCTGATACTGTCCGCGAATGCGGTAGAACCGCTGCGGACCGTTTTGCGGCACAACCAGTTCGACCCAGTCGCCCGTCCCCACGATCGTTTGCTCCACCGCCCATTGCGCGGGCACCAGCTGGGGCGTCGACTCAGTCGAATAGGTCATGCCATACTCGCTCATCCAGCCGAAAACCAGCCCCGAGGTTTCACTGCCGGAAAACGGCACAGCCGCCGCGATGCGGACAGGCACGCGGTTGGTCGTCACGCATTGATAGTTCCAATTGAAATCGTAGACGGGCAATTGGGGATCGTTGCTGACCAGCGCGACCGTGATCGATTCGTTCGACGAGAGCACCGCGCCGCAGAGGTTGTACCAGGTGATCCGCGCGTTGAGGCCAGCTGGAATCGTATAGGTCGTCGCGCTGTTAAACGAGCGGTAAAATCCCGGTTGCCCCGCCAACGGGGAGAGCCTGACATTGTCGAGGTAGATGCCCTCCAAATCCGTATTGTCATCCCCTCCATGATGGAATCTGAACTGAACCTTCCGATTGGCAAACCCGGCGAGTTCGGGATATCCAGCCGCAAGATCAAAGCACACATGCTTCCATGTCTTTGTCTCGCCTGCAAAGCAGGGCGTATTGTTGGTCCATGGCGAACGCTGCCAACCGTAGATGCGATGCGTGTAAGGTCCTTTCAGCTGCTCAAAGGTCTGTCCCTGATCGAGCGAATACTCCACGATAAAGCCATCGTACGCACGGTCCGGCTCGCGCGTATCGACCTCGGTCTTCAACCAATAGTCGAATTCCAACGTCGCATTGACACCAACCTCCACAATCGGCATCACCGCGGCGGCGCGAACCGCCGTCGAGGTCACTGCGGATGAATCCAATTTCGAATAGAGCGCGCGCGGCGCGCTGACCGTACGGTTTGTCGAGAGCACCCAGGCCTGTCCCAGCACCTGCATGTTCCACCCCGGCAGAACACGCTGGCGGTCAAAATTCTCGAACGTGAGCGGAATCGCATCCCACGTCAGCGGCGCATTGCCCGTGTTGTGCAGATTCATGTCTGTTGCCACGCGCACATCTCCTGGGAAGGCGAGATGGATCAGATCATGGAACCGTGAAACATCGGCAACCGGATAAACCAGAAACAGATAATAGAACGGCGTGACCTGCACATAACCCGAGGGATTCTCGGCGATCAGCTGATACTCAAAATCATCGCCCGGGAGCGTCGTTCCGCCCATCCACGCGGCATAGACCGAGTTGGTCGTCGCCACCAGCGGCGTTGTCTGCCACGCTCCGCCCCGGCACCGCCAACGCACCGTCGCGGAAGCGATACGATAGGTGTCCGTAATGACCGCCTGGATCAGAAACGGCCCCGGCACATTCACGGTTTCGCTGAACGGCGTGAAGCTGATCGCGGGTGGACAGGGATACGATGTCGCCAGGAAGGGATTTGTACGCGCCAGGAACTCCTCTAAGGCCGAGTAGCCATCTCCGTCCGCATCCACGGTAGCATCCTGCCCCGTGGCCCCGTACCACCGATACTCCCACCAATCCGCCAATCCATTGCGATCCGCGTCCTCTTCTTCCGGCAGATAGCGCACCGCAATACCGCGCGCCGCATCCGCGGTGACGACCAGCCCTGTTGGCGCGTGAACCGCCGGCGCGGCAGGATAGCGCACACCGTCGCGCAGCCACATCGCGAAGGACCACGCAGTTCCATTGGTCTCCACGATGTGCTCCTGCGCGTCAGGGATAACCCACTGCGATCCTGCATCAAACCAGTAGGTCTGCAACCGGTTTGTCGCAACCACCACGCCGTTCCGCTGAAATTCCGCCTGCGAATCAAAGGCGAATTGATCTTGCCACAACCAGACCAAGGCGGAGGAACGTGTCATCACAAACGTCACGCTCTGGGTCGCTGCGTGTTCCACGCGACTCCCTATCAGCATGTATCCGCGATTTTCACGCCGGACACCTTCGTCCACCTGAACATGCAAGGGCGCAGAAGCCTGCGCAACCCATCCGGAGGCAAACAAGTATTGACCATAATCCGGCGCCGTTGTGCCATAATTTTCCGGCGAACCTTCAATCGTCCAGTACAGAATCGGTGTCACGTAAAAGGTATGCGTAGCCGGTGCCACAGGGTCGAATGTTTCAACCCCGGCATGGGTCTTCACGAAAAACGTGTAATCCACCCTTGTCTTTTCAAGTTGCGCGGGGATCCACGTCTCATAGTGATTGCCCGAAACAATCGCCATCTTTTGCGTCACCACAACGCCCGGATCCCGCGACGTGGACCAGAGCAGCCAGACCTGTTGCGGATCATAAATCCCGATCGGTTCGATCGTCGCGGAAATGCGATAGGGATCGTGCGTGTTGTAGGTATTGAGCAGCGGAGTATGTTCAACCGTCGCCGGCACCACGGAGAGATTGCGCGCAAAAGGCAACGCCGGATCACCAAACAGGTTTAAGCCGAAATAGACCCACCGCCACAGCGAGAGTCCGGTCAGGTTGTACAGCAGCCCGCGCCGGGAGGCATCGTTGATCTCGCCGAACCGGGAAGCGTTTCCGCGCAGCGCCGCATCCCAGAACATGCGCTGAAAATCGTGCGAAAATCCGCCAACTGCACCGGTATACTCCCATCCTTCGCGTGCATTCATCACCGCCGCGACCGCTCCATTCGTCACGGTGACCAGCTGTTCCGCCGCGCAATTGGTCGTATCAAACGCGCCGCACAGGCAGCCCTGCGAATAGATGAAAAAAGGCAGTGCATTCGTGGTCCCCTGAAGTGTTCTAAAGTCTGAAGACAAAGGAGCCAAACTGAGTTTTGCGACTTGCTGCTGCGCCGCATGCCCCATGTGGTTGATGGCCGTATAATTGCCGTTGAACAACGCCAGCACATTGGTCGCACGAAACGTAAAATTGGTGTTGTCGTAGAGCGTTGTATCCGCACGGTAACGTTCGGCCCCAGGCGCGTTCTTGAACCCTGCGGTCGTGAGTCCATACTTGCTCGTACCATACCGCAGATCCTCCATGAACCCATAGCTGTAGACGAGTCCGCCCGAATTATAGATTTCCGCAAGAAACGCAATGGCGCCCAGCTCCTGCGCGGAAGCGGTTTCGTAATACACTGTTTTCTTCACCATGGAGGCCAGCTCTGCAACGGTTGCCACTGGAAAGCGCCCCACCATGATCTCCGCAATCAAATCGATATCGCCGCCATTCTCGCCATCCGTCAGTTCACCATACCGACCATTGCCGTTACCGTCATACGATCCCGTCATACAGCCGTAATACAAGCCGTCCGCAGGGATAAAGGTCGTATACGTCGAGGAATAAGGCATGTACAGTTTTTGAACCGGCAGCAGGTCGAACGTGCCGACCAGCAGCAGATAGCGCACCCCCCAGCACGCATAGGCATCCTGCAAAAACGCGCGGATCTGCGCAGGCGCATTGGCACCCTCGTAATGCGCATAGATCCAATCCGTCCGTACGATCTTTGGCAGAAAACCAGCAAGCCGACGCGCATCACACAGCGATGCAAGCGCTGTAGCCGCAACGCTGTTCGTGACAAATGATTCATGCGCGATAACCAAATACGTGTTGGTCCCGGGTTCGAGCGGCGCGATCGGCGTGGACAGCGTCCGGAACGGCGAGGGCACCCGCCACGTGATCTGCACAACCGCCTGACGCGCCGCTTCAATCTGCTGCAGCACTGGCGCGTATCTCACGGGAAAAAGCCTGACCGTAATCCGCTGCACGCCGCATGCGCGATCCCTACGCCAGCACGGCGCTGTAATCCGCGGATAGAACGCGGAAGAACCATAGATCGAAGCATCGGGGGACGATACGGACGACGCCGTTTGTCCAGGATGCGCAAAGGGCTGCACCCACTCCAACGGGGCCGGCAAACGATAGACTGCGCTGGCTTTATACGTCACCGAAACCTCGATATCCACGGCGGTCTCAGGGATGTCGCAGCTTACCCAGGCAAAGGGGATAACGGGTGCTCCGGGCTGCTCCAATTGTACCGCACTTTCGTGCCAGACAGCGTCCGTTGTTTCGCGGAATGTGAAATCCACCTGCGCCGTCGCAGGCATATTGACGCTCACGCGCGGCTCGGAAAACATCACCTCGCGCATCAGTGCGCAGTCTTCGGCCGGCAACGCGGCATGCAGGTGGAATGTCGCACCCAACAGCAGCCATGCTCCATATACGATTTTGGCGCTCATGATGCGAAAGACACAACCCTCCTCTGTCCCGCTTTATTTGATGCTGTAGAGCGGTGTAATGTTAAATTGTTTACCCAGATTCTGCATATCGATCAGAAGCGGCTTCCGTTCCAACGGATTCAAGGCATATTGCGAAGCCACATGGAACATCTTCTGATTGGCCCACCGCGTCTTGATCGCGCCCGTGCCTGCAGTGGCCTCGCTTACTTTCAGGCGCAAAACCGAATCATACGCTTTTTCGCCAGCCAGACCGCGAATCTGCAAGACAAGCTCCTGAACATCCGCAGGACAACTTCCCGAAATCTCCAGCGGCGCATCTTTGTAAAGGTTGGTTGTCCGGCGCGGATAGACCTCCGCCCGCGATGTTGAATCAAAAACTACGCTCACATCGCTCAGGATCGGATTGCGGAAGGTGCTGCACATGGCCACGATAGACTCCGAGATATCCCATTGGAAGAAGGAGGCGATCGACGCCGATCCGCGATTGCAATAGGTCAGCATATTGAGCAGCCGTTCGTTGGCACTGTTGACCGTACCGTACATGTAGATCGACATCATGCCGTGATTGAGGTTGGAGAATTCACTGATAATGGAGGCGGTCTGCGTCAGCCCGGTTGTCGGCTTGCCATCCGTGATCAGGCAGACAATCAACGGACGTTTCGGGTCGCGCGGCAAGGTCAGCAACGCGCGCAACGACCCGAAAATATCGGTCATTCCACGCGAACGCATATCGCCGATAAAGGCCGAGGCGCGATCGATATTCTCCGGCGTCACAGTTGCCCATTCCGGGAAACAGCGTTCCAGCGTGCTGCGGAAACTGACCACGGTAAAGCGATCCTGCGGATTGAGCGTGGCAACCTCCTGAATCAGCGCACGGCGACAATAGCGCAACCGTTCCTCTGAAATCGAGCCCGACACATCCTGTACAAACGCGATATCCTTCGGAATGACGGCAACCGGCTTATCCGTGTTCGGCGCAATGCTGACGATAAAATAGAGCAGCGTCGGATTCTGCGGATCCGGATAGGTTTGAAGCCGCGCGACCAACTGGTCGTCCAGCGACTGATAGGCGGCTTTTTCGCGCATGGCTTCAATTTTCTCCTGCGCCTGCAACGCCTTCTGCTCATCCTTGGTCAGGGTTTCCATTTTAGGACGATCCGGCTCCGGGATCGGTTCGTTCGCCCGATTGGACAGATTCGTTCCGGTCAATCCGAGGGCGTTGATCCCAAAGCGTGCCAGCGTCGCATCCTTTTCCATCGCATCCGGCGGCGGCAGCGAAAAGCTGCTCTTTACGACCTCGGTCGAAAGCGTCCCGGTGGAAAGCGTGGGCCGCAGCGGCTCCAGCGTCTTGCCCAGTTCGCGACCGGAAGGATCGATCGAGGGCACAATGTCCGGAGCTTTCTGAATGCGCTCGACCAACGGGATCTCGAGGCGCGGCAGCGTCGCGACTTCATCCTGCACCTTGCGGTCAAAAATCTGGGCAATCTCCTGACGCGGCATCCAGGGCGTCGTATCGAGCGACTGCGGTTGCATCCGCGCGGCGATGGTATCGGGCGACAACGCTTCGTGCGGAATCGGCTGCGGTGTCGTCAAGGCAGGGTTCACGTCCTGGCTCAAGGCATCAACCTTGCTGTTGATATCCACCGGTGTCTCCACGGGCTTCTGGCGCTCGCCCTGAACCTCGTCAGTCAAGGTGATGGGGTCCGAAGTCAGCACACCGACGCGCATCGGGGGAACGCGCTCATCCGTAGGCAAATTGCGCACGCGACTGGACTGATTCACCACGCTCCAGCTGGAACAATAATACAGTGCAACCATATGCAAAAGAACCGACAGGATCATTGCACCTGCAGCCAGCAACACATGACTATCATTCTGCTGTTGCCGATATCCAAATCCATCGGGAATCATGGTGTCCCCTTTCCTTGCGCGTTTCCGTCATTCTTTTGCGAAGGCTGTGCTGCCCCGGCGTGCGGATAGCGCGCCTTGAGTTCTTCGCGCAGCGCGGTCGCCTCGTCCGCACGGCCATGCTTATCCAGCAGGGCTGCGGCCTTTGTCAAGGCCTCTGGCACAATCACGGGATTGTCGAAAAGAATGCCAACGCTCATGTAGTAACGCAACGCCGCGTCTTCATCGCCCTTACTCTGCGAAGCCTTGGCCAGGCCCATGTAGGCACGCGCCCGCACGCCCACCTGCGCCGGCGTCGACGCCTTGGCCGCAGCATCCGTCAAATAGCGAATCGCGTCGTCATATTTGCCGGCCTCTGACATCAGCTCGCCGAGCCGTAACGCCGCTTCAGTACCGAACTCGGTGGCCGCACCGGTCGCCAAGGCCTCTGTAAAGGCGCGGATGGCTGCATCGCGTTCAATTTTCGCCAGATGCGCGCGGCCGATCAATGTCCACGCCGTCTGCTTCCAGCCTTTATCCGCACGGTTGTCCGGCTGCGCCAGCAACGTTTTCGCCGCCTGGATGGATGCGGCGTAGTTCTTCTGGTTATATTGGAACTCCGCCAACCACGCCAGACGATCCGCCCCCAGCTTCTCGGCAATCGGCGCATCCATCAGCTTCTGGAAATAGGCAGCAGCCTCTTCCTTGCGGTTCCGCTGGTAGAGGATCATACCCAACTCCAACATGGACTCGCGCTCAAACTCCTTCGCCGGATTGGCGGCCAGCGCAGCCTTAAACATCTTCTCGGCTTCGCTATATTCCTCCAGTTGACGGAAGATCGAGCCTCGCCAGTAGAAGACCTCCGCCTTGCGCGCATCGTTCGGGAAGCGACGGATGCGTTCATCCAGCGTCACGCCTGCGCTGCGCAGGCTCTTGGCCTTGATCTCCTCCATCGCCTTCTGATAGAGCGCTTCCGGCGCAAGTTCATGGTCCGGATACTGCATCAGCAAATTGGTCCAGTCGCGCAACGCCGCATCGTTCTGTCCCAGCTTGGCCCGGCACACACCGGAGAGATAGAGCGACTTCGCGGCCATTGGATCTTGCGGGAATTTCTGCGCCAGCTGCAGAAACCAGGTCGACGCCGCTTCCCACGCCTCATCCTTCTGGTTGAGCCAGCCGAGCCGATAGAGCGCATCCTTCACGAACTGACTTTTCGGGCACTTCTCAATCAGGCGCCGACAGTACTGAATCGCCTCTGCGGAACGCTGCAGCGCCATGGCGGATTCCGCGCAAATCCAATAGAGATGATCCGCAATCGTCTCGGGCGGATAGAGGAACTGCGGCGCGGAAACCAGCACGTCCTCATATTTGCTGTCACGGAACATCGCCACGATGCGCTCATAACGCGCCGGCGCCAGATACTTGCCGCGCGGGAACTCATCGATCAGCATCGTGTAGTAGCGGATCGCCTCGGCACGCTTCTCCAATTGCGCATCGGCGTTCGCCAACAGATAGAGGATCTCCTCACGCGACGCATGTTCCTTTTCGGACAACAGCGGCTGCAAACTTTCGGCGGCCTCTTTGAAACGTCCCGAATAGTAGTACGCCCAGGCCGCAGGCAACAGGCTTTCCTTGACGCGCTGGGACCCCGGAAAACGCGTCTTCAGCAATTGGAAGAGATTGGCAGCCGCCTCATAGCGCGTATCGTTGAGCGCCAGCTGCGCCGCAAAATAAAAGCCCTCTTCCGAAGCCTTGGGATTGGTCGCCTTAAACGCCATGTTTAAATACAGCTCAATGGCCCGCTTACGATCGTCCTCTTTTTTGGTCTGCGTCAGGATCCATGCGGCGCGCAGCGTGGCATACATACCGTAATCGCTCGACGGGTAGAGCGCGATCAGCTGATCGTAGTTTTTCAAGGCTTCATCGGTACGCTTCTGCCGCTCCAGAAGCTCGCCCAGATGGTAATATGCCGCCTGCTGGATCTCCTGCGGCATCTCCTTGACGGTCAAAAGCGCCAAGGTCGCTGCAGCCCGTTTTTGCGCCTCTGCATCGCCATCGACCTGCAAGATCGCGCGTTGCAACTGCGCCCGCGAAGCCAGCAGACTCTTCGGATATTTTTCCAGTAACCGCTTGTACGCCTCATCCGCTTCTTTGGTCTGATTACTGCGCCGGTAACTCTCGCCTAAACGGAACAGGATATTCTCCTGATCGATCACATCGGGAATCGCAGCTAACGTCGCATACTCCCGGGCCGCCAGCTCGAACATACTGCGTCGGAACAGGCCATCCGCCAACTGCAACCGATCGCGGATTTCCGCTGAATCCGTCGCAGCCAGCGTCACGCCCGCCAGCAAAACAAGAATGGACAAAACATACTTCATAGGCCTCTGCTCATCTGCCGCGGCATGCGTTAATTCGTCTTCTCTTCGGCCGTGGCCATCGAGAAGTTCCAAATATCCGCGGAACGGCACGTATCGATCACCTTCATCAACGCTTCGTACCGCGTCTCCTTGTCCGCACGCAGCACGATCGGCTGCCCCGGGAAGTACCGCTGCAACCGCGTCAGGCGCGCCTTCAGGTCTTCCGTCGTCAGCACCTGCTGATTGATTGAGATCGTGCCATCGCGTGTGATGTTGATGATGATTTCACCTGGCAGCCGTTCCGGCACCTTGCCGCTCTTGGCCGAGGGCAATGTCAGATCCACCTCATACTCCCATTGCGAAAAGACCGACGTGGTGATAAAGAAGCACAGCAACAGGAAAATCACATCCATCATAGATGTCAATTGAAACGCGGGCAACGCGCTCTTCTGTTTTTTCCGAAAGGTCATATCAGCCCCCTGTGGCACGCTTATTTAGTCATCGAAATAATCGCGGCAACGACTTCGGTGCTGACCGCCTCCAGATTGGAGATCTGACGGCTCGCGCGCCGACGGAACCAGGCGTAAAACGCCATACAGGGAATCGCGACGACCAAACCGAAGATCGTCGTGACAATGGCCTGCGACACGCCTGCAGCCAGCACTACGGGCTTCGCGCTCGCAATGTCGCTCGCGACAGAACCGAACGCGGTCAACATGCCCAGCACCGTTCCCAGCAGACCGAGCATCGGCGCGATCGTCGAGACGTCCAGCAGCAACTCCGTCTGTCCCTGGATACTCTCCGCCTGGCGGCTCCCCTCGGCCTCAACAATGCTGCGCAGCGTTGCAACATCGCAGTTCGGCGTATTGCGCTGGCAATCCAAGGCGGTCAGGACAATCGATGAAAAACCGCACGGCGTACGCTCGCACAGGCGGCGCGCCTCATTGATATCGCCACTGCGCAGACGGGTCAACACATCGCTGACCAGCGCATGCGGCAGAATACCTCCTGGGCGAAACACCCATAGGAAGTAAAAAACAGCTGCCAGCGCAAACACGGAGATCGCGGCGAGGACCCACATGATCCAACCGCCATACTCCCAGGCCTGCTTAAATGACATGCCCGCATACGATGGAGCGGCCACGGCGGCTGCCTCTTGCGCGGCCACCGTCAATGCACACCCCACGACAACAAGTAATCCCACCAATGTCTTCTTCATTGTGCTCCTTTTTAGTTAAACAGTTTTTTCTCTAACAATTTGTTGAATGCCGCATGCGAACGCCGCCGTTTCGCGTTCACCCATTTCGCCACATCGCGAATACGCGCACGATACCCCGCAAAATCGAGTCCTGCGGTGGTTCCCTCATGCGTCTTCGCAGCAATCGCGGCATCCGGGTTGGCGGCCGCTAAATCGTCCAGGTGCGCCCGCACATGCTGATAGGCTTCGCGGAACGGCATCCCGCCCGCCACCAGTTCCAACGCGTAGTCCGTTGCGAAAACGCCGGGCGTGAAGCCGGCGCGCAACCGCGCAGGATTGACTTTCAGCGACGCGGTCATCAGCGTCAGAATACGCAGCGATGAACGCGTAATCCGTAAGCCGTCCATATACAATTCCTTGGTGTCTTGCAGATCGCGGTTGTACCCGCCCGGCAACGCCTTCATCAGGGTATTGGCCGCGGTTCCCAGCCCCAACACCAGCGCGGTCTTGCCACGAATGAGCTCCAAGACATCCGGATTGTACTTCTGCGGCATGATGCTGCTGCCCGTACACAATTCCGGCGGCAATGAAAAGTAACCGAACTCCGGCATGGAAAAGAGAATCAGATCTTCCGCGAGCCGCGACATCGTCAACATCAGTTGGCTGCACGCAGCCAGCAGCACCGCCTCGTTCTTGCCGCGCACATTGCTTGCATGGAAGACGTTGTGATGCGGCGCTGAGAACCCCAGCAACCGCGCCGTCAAGTCACGGTCGATCGGCAAGGGCACACCATATCCGGCGGCCGACCCGAGCGGGCAGCGATCGTTGTAGGTGTAGGCCGCTTCAACCATGACCAGATCGTCCAGCAGCGTCTCCGCATAACCGGTCGCCCAGACGCCGACGGAACTCGGCATGGCCGGCTGCAGATGCGTCCGTCCCACCATCGGGACCTTCGCATGACGCTGACCCAACGCCAGCAAACCCTTGGCCAACGCAGCCACTTCATCGATCATGCCCAGCAGCTGATCGCGCACGTGCAGGCGAATATCCACGGCCACCTGATCGTTACGGCTACGGCCTGTATGGATCTTTCGACCCAGATCACCGAGCCGCTCGGTCAAACGCCGTTCCACCGCAAGGTGGACATCCTGATCAGATTCGGTGATGGTGAAGTTTCCGGCGCGCGCCTCAGCAATCACGTCCGTCAACGCCTGAATGACGCGTCCACGGTCATGCGCGCTTAAAATAGCAGGCTTATAGCGCATTTTTGAGAGCATCGTCACGTGGGCGGCTGTTCCAATACAGTCCCATACCGCAAGATCCAGATCGAGAATCGGGTCTTTACCGACCGTAAATGAAAGCACATCGGGGTGGATCTTTCCGACAATTGTTTTTTGCGCTGTCTGTGTATGTGTGCTCAAACGAATCGACTCCTACTTTTGGGTATACAGTTCCTGTCCATTGGCAACAGCCTGTTCCAACTCACGGCGTTGGTCTTCCGCCGCATTGAAGAGCTGTTCCAAATCGACAACAGAAGCCTTTTTACTGTATGCGACGCCCCCCAGCAAACGCGTATACGCTTCTGCCAATGCACAAAGCTGATCATCCCTCCCCAGGGCAGCCAGCCGAATCTTCGTCAGTTGCACGTCTGCGGCTCGCCGCACATCCGGATGTTCAAACGCGTGCACCATCTCTTCGAAACTCATCCCTGCTTTATTCGTGTATGATCCAATCGTATCAGAAGAGGCAGGGTAAATCAACAGATATGAGCGGAAACGACGTACGATCTCTGATGTTGTAAGCCCGGGTAAAAAAACCGCCCGGGTCTGCCGGATAAACCAGAAATCCATAAACCGATCCAGCGCATGCAGATCGGGAGTCTCGATCGTCAACTGCGCCACCCGCTGCGGCTGCCACGTCTTGCCTGCGGCCGCATCGAGCAGCAAAACCTCCAAGGCATTGTATTTGGGCCGTTTCTCAAGCAGGTAACCGGCCAACACAGCCGCCACGGCGCGATCGCTGCATGCCGGCGATTGATCAGCGGAGAACAACGCGCTGGCAAACGGCAGTTGCGCGCGGCTCCAATAGCGGATCGTCGTATCCATATCGCGCTGGCGCTGCCGCTGATCCGTACTGCGCATCACGCCCTGAACGACCCAGGGCGGCAGCAGATCGAGCGACTCGACCTTGCCCCCGTTTTTTAACAGATAGGCGCGCAACAGCGCTTTACCTACGCAGAACCGGATTTGTTCGAGATCCGCCGCCTCAGGATCAACCAGCTCGATGCGTTCAACCCAGGTGTTGTCCAGCGTCTTGATGCGTCCGGCAAGCACGCGCGTATCGCCATCGCTTTTCTCGCCAATCCAGATATCCAGCTGATAGTCCGTCGGCACAATCGGCAGGCGGAAGGCCTGCGTCAACTCCGAACGGATACGATCAACAAAACCCAGCACCGGCGCGCGATAGCCCTCCCGCGCCACGGAAGAACGTACGCAGATTCCCCGATCCGCCGAATAAAAGGGCGCTGCGGGCAGGCGCGCTTTCGGCGACAACATCGGCGCTTCGCCCCATGCGACCATCACGGCCAAAACACTCACGATCAGGCTCTGTCGTCTGCTGTGCATCACGCGCTACCTCTCGATAAGCGCCGCAATCTCATCTGCAGCGCGCTCATCCGCTTTGCCCGTTCCCAGAAGCGCGGTTACCGCGACCAGATCAGCACATATTTGCGCCCGTTTTGCCGGATCCGTCAAATAGATGTAGAGCAGCTCGCTCAACCGCTGCGGCGTAAAATCATCCTGCAGCAGCTCCGGCATGACTTCGCGGCCAGCCACGATGTTAGCCAGCCCCAGATACTTGACGCCCGTGATGACTTTGCGCGCCACGTAAGCCGTCACAGCACTCGCCGCATAGACGAGCACCGTGGGACATTTCATCATGCACGCTTCCAGCGTCGCCGTGCCCGAGGCGACAGCAGCCACATGCGCCTGACGCAGAACCTGACGCGCTAAGCCGTCCACGAAAAAGAGGCGCGCCGGACGCCGCGCGCATCCAGCCGACACCTGCTCGGCCAATGCACGCATCTTTCCCGTCGGCGTAGGAATCACAAAGGAACAATCGCCGCCCAGTCGCGCCTCCAGCAGCGTTGCAGCCTCCAGCAACCGCGGCAGCAACCGCGTAATCTCACCGGAACGGCTGCCCGGCAAGAGCGCAATCCGGTGCGTCCCCTGCCACGGCAAGCACGCCAAAGGCTCGGCAAACGTCGCGGCGACCTCATCGATCAGCGGATGTCCGATAAAAACAGCGCGCAGCGGATAGTCGCGGAAAAGCGCAGGTTCAAACGGGAAGAAGCAGAGCAAGACATCGAAAATCTGCGCGATCCTCGGAATGCGCCCACGCTTCCACGCCCAGACCTGCGGACAGACATAATGGGCCGTGCGGAATCCCCGCTGATGGGCGAACTCCGCTAAGCGCAGGTTCATCCCAGGATAATCGATGGTCAGCACAACATCCGGTCTCCACGCGAGGATTTCACGCTGAAGATCCGCCTTCATGCGCAGCAGGAAGAACAGATTGAGCAAAATAGGGGTCACCCCCACCATGGCCGTGCGATCCGTGTGATACAAAAGCTCAGCCCCTTCGGCCGCCATGGCATCGCCCCCGAACCCGCGGAAGACAATCGGACGCCCAAGCCTTCGGCGCAATGCGCGCATCACGATCGCGGCATGCATATCACCGCTGACTTCTCCGGCACAAATAAAAATTTTCAAGGGCTGGGTACTCTCCATCGCAGTTCCCCTACACCTCGACACGAAGCGTGCCGGGCTCAACCGTAATCGCTGAAAAATCCTGTTCAACAACAATCCCGTAGCGCTTCAGCCGCTTACCGACATTCACCAGGACAGCATCCTGGGCGATCTCCACATCATCAATTTCAGGAAGAAACGTGGTCAACGCCTTCATCACGGCGATGCGCAACATCTCGCCGCCTAATCCGAAGAACGAGGTCGAGACCGCAGCGAGCGTCAGCGCCACATGCTGATTCTCACGCGGCGAAATCCGCCACTTCGTTTGAATCGGAATATCCATCTGCAAGGCGATCGTGCCATCCACGTCAAGCGTTCCGGAACCACATCGGATCACAACATCCTTGATTTTCTCCTGCTTCCGGACAAGCGGCAATACCCACTGGCAAAGCTCCGCTTCCGTGATGACCACATCCATCTTTTTTACAATCATTGATCGCCCTTTTCCGGTAACCTGGAAACTCCATTCAAACGAGGTGATTGTATTCTAATAGAAAGGCCAATAGCAAGCGTGAAAGATTATTTCCATCGATTCAGTTTTTGATGTTGCAATCTGCCTTCGTAAAGTTCAAAATTCACTTCCCAGACGCTGCCTAGCTTGGATGCGCGGCGCTGCAAAAGGATCCCGATGATGTAGACGCGAGCAGAGGAGCTGGTTATGAGTGTAGATGAGAAGGTGTTGGTAGACCAAGCCGTGGACAGTGATATCCCCTACGCACCGCCGCCGGATCTCGTCTACGTCGGCGAACGGGAAGCAGTCGAAACCCAAATCCGCGTCATTGATTTCAGCAACGGAACGCTCGTTGAAGAAACCTGCCACACGCTCCCCGACATCCAACGCTATCTCGGCACCGATTCCCTGACCTGGGTCGATTGGGTCGGACTGAAGAATGTACCCCTGCTCTGCACCCTCTGCGAAACCCTCGGTGTCCACCCCCTGCATGTCGAAGACTTGGTCCACATGGACCAGCATCCGAAAGTCGAAGACAGCGACGACTACACCCTCGTCTTCCTCCGCCGCCTTTACCGTCCCGCCAAGAATGAAGAACTCCAAAGTGACCAGATCTCCTTCATCATCACCAAGGACGAACTGATCACCATCCGCGAAACCGAACACGGCCTCTTCGATCCGGTCCGCGCCCGCCTCCGCAACAGCCGCGGACGCATCCGCAACATGGGCTCCGACTATCTCGCCTACAGCCTGCTCGACACCATTATCGACGGCTACTTCCTCATCTTGGCCGACCTTGAAGACCAGATCGAGGATGTTCAGGACGAAATCCTGGCCAAACCGGAGCCTGAACTGATCAACCGCCTCCACTCGATCCGAAGCGACTTGCTCATCGCCCGCAAAAGTCTGTGGCCGCTGCGCGAAGCTGTCCTCGCCCTGGAGCGCTCGCCCTCGATCAGCTCCGAGACCGAACCCTTTATGCGCAACGCGTACGACCACACCATCAAGCTGGCCGATTCGCTCGACTTCACCCGCGACCTGCTCAATGCCGCTTTGGAAAGCTACATGACCGCCATGAGCAACCGCATGAACGAAACCATGCGCCTCCTGACCGTCATCTCGCTGATCTTCATGCCCTTGACCTTTCTGGCCGGCGTCTACGGCATGAACTTCAAACACATGCCCGAATTGGAATGGCGCTTCGGCTATGTCGGGCTCTGGGGCATCATGCTCCTGATCGCAGCAACTATGATCTACATTTTCCGCCGCATCAAATGGCTTTAACGGAACACACAAGGAAACGCATGAAAAAAGAGGCAAAAATCAATCTGTGGATGGTCGGCTCAATCGGTATTGACGACATCCAGACGCGCGATGCTAACCGTAAAAACCTGCTGGGAGGTTCCCTCCCCTTCGCCACGGTCTCCGCCGCCTTCAGCGGTGCCCGCGTCGGCGCCGTGGGTGTGATCGGCTCAGACTTCCCGAAATCGTTTGCGACGCGCTGGCAGAAGTTCAATACGGACCTCGCCGGCGTCCAGCGCGCCAAAGGCCCCAACTTCCGCTGGACCGGCAAGTATGACGACAACATGATCGACCGCGAAACCCTCAAGACGGAGCTCGGGGTCTTCGCCGATTTCATGCCGGTCCTCCCTGAATCCTACCGCGACGCCGCCTTTGTTTTGCTCGGCAATATCCAGCCCGACCTCCAGCTGCATGTGCTGAAACAGGCGAAAAAACCTAAATTCGTCGCGCTCGACTCCATGAACCTCTGGATTGAAATCGCCCGTCCCTCCCTGCTGAAGATCATCGCTGAAGTCGACCTGCTCACGGTCAATGACAGCGAAGCGCGCATGCTGACCGGCAAATGGAATTTGCGCGACTGCGCCGCCGAAATCCTGAAAATGGGTCCCACCTACGTCCTGCTCAAAAAAGGCGAACACGGCGCCATGCTCTTCTCCAAGAAGGAGCTCTTCATTGTGCCCGCATATCCCGTCAAGACGCTGAAAGACCCGACCGGCGCGGGCGACAGCTACATCGGTGCCTTCATGGGATATCTTGCGCAGGCCAACAAGGCCGATTTCAAGACGCTGCGCAAAGCGCTCATCTTCGCCAGCGTCATGGCGTCGTTTGGCGTCGAGGGCTTCAGCATTGAACGGTTCGAAAAATTGTCCAAGGCGGAAGTCAACGCGCGCCTGCGTGAACTTACCAAGATGACCGCAGTATGAGTCAGCCGAGCACGGAGAAAACCATTCTGCAGCGACTCTGGCAGAGGTGGGATACCCGCCTCTGCTGTTGTTTGATTGCCCTTTACTCCGCGCTGGCCCTCTATGGCGAATGCGTCTACCGCATCGCCGTGGCAGCCGACCGGCCTGCCGCATACAACGAAGTTCACGAAAACTTCCGCTACCGCCCACCGGCCTTTATCCGCCTCTTCCAAGATGTGCCGCGCGCAACGGACGAGCCCTTCTTCCTGCTGGGAAGCGATAATCTCGGCCGCGACGTGGCGCAGCGCCTCATTCAAGGGACGCGCATCGCCTTTCATGTCGGCATCGTCACATCGCTGATCGCCATTCCCCTCGGCGTGATCCTCGGCTGTCTCGGCGGCTACTTCGGCGGACGCATCGACAGCCTCGTCGTCTGGCTCTGCGCCACGGTCGCCTCTATGCCGGGACTGCTCTTTATCCTCGCCATCTCCATGGTGGTCGGAAAAGGCCTGCTCGGACTCTACCTGGGTATCGGCCTCACCACGTGGGTCAGCGTCTGCCGCAATGTACGCGCGGAGGTGATTAAACACCGCGACCGCGCCTACGTCGCAGCGGCACGCGTGCTGGGCTACAGCGACGGACGCATCATCTTCCGTCACATCCTGCCCAACATCACCCACATCATTCTGATTTCATTCTCCATCCGTTTTCCAGCCTCTGTGGCCACGGAGGTCTTTATCAGCTTCCTCGGTATCGGCGTCCAAGGCGAACCCTCCTGGGGAATCATGATCAACAACGCGCGCCTGCGCCTCTGGCAGGGCGTCTGGTGGGAAATGACCTTTGTCACCCTCGCGATCTTTCTTCTCGTCCTCGCCTTCAACCATCTGGCCGACGCCCTCCGGGACCTGCTCGACCCCGCCCTCCGCGCCGAGTAATCGCGCAGAAGCCGCCAGGCGCGTTTACGCGCCGGCGTTGAGGCTACCCATGCGATAGCCCTGCAGATCGAGCGCGATGTGGCGATATCCCGCCTGCTGGAGCGCCGCCACGATCTGGCCGCGCACAGGTTCGTTCGCGGCGCGCGCGATTGACTCAGGCGCAAGTTCAATGCGCGCGAGATCGCCGTAATGGCGCACGCGGCACTGCGCAAAGCCGAGATCGCGCAGACTGTTTTCCGCGGCCTCAATCTGCGCCAGATATTCGCGCGAGATCGTCGAGCCGATCGGGAAACGCGAAGCGAGGCAGGCCATGGCAGGCTTTTCTGCAGTCGGCAGTCCAGCCGCGCGCGAAGCCTCGCGGATCGCAGCCTTGGTCATCCCCGCATCTTTCAGCGGACTGCGTACGCCCAGCTCGCGCATCGCGCGCATCCCGGGGCGATAGTCCTTGTCGTCATCGAGGTTCGAACCATCCACGACCACATCAAAGCCCGCACGATGTGCGGCTGAGCAGATCACGTCAAAGGTGATTTTCTTACAGTAGTAACAGCGGTCCGGCGGATTCGCGCAATAGTCCGCGCTGGCCAATTCATCGGGCTGGACAATCTGCAGGGGAATATCCTGTTCCTCGGCGAATTTCAGCGCCGCCGTGAATTCGCGCCGCGGCAGGCTCGGCGTATCCGCCAGAATCGCCAGCACGCCGTCACGGCCTAACACGACGCGCGCGGCCCAAACCAGATAGGTGCTGTCCACACCGCCGGAAAAACCGACCGCCACCTTACCCTGTTTCAACAATTCGTCACGCAATGCCGCAGGTACCATGCCACACCTCACAAAATCCGATTATCGATCAGCCGCGTCTTACCGCAAAAGACGGCAATGAGCCCGACATTCCCAGCCACCGTACGCTCCACAGGCTTGAGCGTCTCTGCGTCGACGATCTCCGCGTAATCCACGCGCAAGCCATGATCAATCAGCACCTTTTCCATCAGCGCCTTGACTTCGGCTGTGGCAGCCGCGCCGGCTGCCACACGGTCGGAGGCCGCCTGAAGTGCGCGACTCAAGCCCAGGGCTCGCTGGCGTTCATCCGCATTCAGATAGACGTTGCGCGAACTCATGGCCAGACCATCAGCCTCGCGCACGATCGGCGCAACGATGATTTGCAGCGGGAAATTGAGATCGCGCACCATGCGGCGGATAATCGCCGCCTGCTGGAAATCCTTCTGACCAAAGACCGCCACATCCGGCAGGGTGCAGTTGAAGAGTTTCGCGACCACGGTGCAAACGCCCCTGAAATGTCCTGGGCGGCGCTCCCCGCAGAGTCCGTGCTGCAAGACGGTCTCCTCCACGTAAACGCTCGCATCCGGCGCATACATCACCGCGGGCGTAGGCAGGAAAACCGCGGCAGCCCCGGCCTCTTCGCACAACGCGAGATCGCGCGCCTCATTGCGCGGATAGGCCGCGAAATCCTCGTTCGGGCCGAACTGGATCGGATTCACAAAAATGCTGACCACCACACACTCGGCATGTTTGCGCGCCTCGGCAATCAGCGAGAGATGCCCTGCGTGCAAGTAGCCCATGGTCGGGACAAGCCCCACCCGTTTTCCCGAACGCTTCTGGGCCAGCGCCCAGGACTGAACCTCTTCAACCGTATGGAAAACAAACATACCCATTCCCCTTTAAAAAGCTTCTCCTCCGCTGACAACCTCATCAAACGATAGCGGCTGTTCACTGGGAGGAAGAATCGATTTTAATTGCGCATAGAGCTGATGTGCGGCGGATAGATCCGCCTCCTTGACCAACATGCGGATGGCGAACACCAGATACTTCACCGTGATCTCACGTTGCACCGCGGTGTTTTCCTGATTCAACGCATCGATCATGTATCTTGCCGCCGCAACGGCAACGCGCGGATTCGCAGCGGTGCGCCACGCTTTCTTTTCGAAGTCGCCCACAAAGCGTCCCTGAAACGAAAGCATCACCAACGGCTGACAGGCTGCATTCAAAGCGAGAAACTTATCAGGCCCCGTGGCGAAGGGAATACCCTGTAGCGCCCAATAGAGCGCATGCGTCGGTGCCAGCCGCCAATCAATCGAGCCAAACTCTTTTTCCATGGCGACCATGCGGTCGAGATCCATCCGCAACGCGCCGAGTCCCTGACGCGCAGCCGTCGAAACCTTCACACATCCATTGGTTTGAACAAACGGCTTCATGGACTCGGCCAGATAAAACTTATAAGTCAGATGCGCGCTATCCTGAGCATCGCCGATCTTGTTCTGGAAGAGCCAGGCGAGTTCACGATACAGACGTGCGCTTTTGGGATTATAACGCAGACCGTCATCGCGCAACAGCGCAATGCCATTGAGAACCCAGCGCAGACGATCTTCGGGACGATTCATCATCACGCTGATGTTGTACGCCAGATTCCAGGCGTTGTAGGCCCAATTCTCAGCGGCATGCGGATCGAGGAGTGTAATCCAGCGCGCCAGCTGAACCAGTTCTAAGTAGCGCCCCTGCTCCTGCAACCGTGCAGCGCGGAACCAGAGCACCTCGGCGGCAACACCGCGGAATCCGCCGAGTCCGACCAGCAAAAAATTAAGTCCCGGCGGAACATCAGCCGTGTACGCCGATGACGTTTCAGGCACGGCGGTACGCCGCATCTGTGCCAGCGTCCGGCTCTGCCAAGCCGCGAGCACACACATTGCTACGAAGAGCACGATTAAGCCGAAACGAAAAACATATCGCATGATGACCTCACCATGTCATGCGCAACGGAACACCTAACGGTAACAATTCCTCTTTGATCTGCCGGATAGTATAGTCGCCCGTGTGAATCATGCCGGCAATGATCGCGGCATCCGCACCACCCGCCACAAAGGCATCACGCAGATGCGCAGGACACCCCGCGCCGCCGCTGGCCACAACAGGGATGCGCACCGCCTCCGCGATCAGACGCGTGATGGTCAACTCAAAGCCAGCTCGCGTACCATCGGCATCCACCGAGTTCACGACGATTTCGCCTGCGCCGAGCTCTTCCGCGCGCCGCGCCCATTCGACGGCATCCATACCGGTTCGGACACGAAAGCCATTTGTCGTGATCTCATACCCGCTTGGGAAACGCGCACGATCGGGATTTGAAACCGGATCCATGCCCAGCACCACGCACTGCGCGCCAAATGCGCGCGAACCGTCCGCGATGATCTGCGGGGTGCGCACCGCCAGCGAATTGACCGAAACCTTCTCCGCGCCAGCCAGCAGCATGCGCGACATATCCGCCACCGACGCAATTCCGCCGCCAACAGCAAAGGGGATCTGAATCGCGGCGGCCACATCGCGCACCATGCCTTCATCGATCGGACGCTTCTCCGCCGAAGCCGTGATATCATAGAAAACCAATTCGTCACAGCCGCCATCCGAGTAGCGCACCGCCATTTCGACGGGATCACCGAGGTCGATATTATTCTGGAACTTCACGCCTTTCGTGACGCGGCGTTTAATGACATCCAAACAGGGAATGATTCGTTTTGTCAACATAACTCGTTACGCTCTCATTTCCGTCTACGCACGCTACACCGAGCGGCCATCCCAGTTCACGAAATTCTCGAGGAGCTTAAGCCCCACGCGTCCCGACTTCTCCGGATGGAACTGCGTTGCGACCAGATTGTCGCGTCCCATCATGGACGTAAAGGTGATCCCCGCATAATCCGTCGTCCCGATTGAGAAGACAGGATCGGCCGGTGCCGGATAGTAACTGTGTACAAAATAAAAATCGCTGTTATCGGCGATATTTTTCACGACAGGATGCGAACGGACGAAATGCACCTGATTCCAGCCGATCTGCGGCACTTTGTCGCACGGAGAGGTCGGCACAAAGCGCGGAACGCGTCCGGGAATCAGATCGAGCGTCGGGGTGCCGCCATCCTCTTCAGAGGAGGAAAGCAGGATTTGCGTCCCCAGGCAGATTCCCAGGAAAGGAACGCCCGAGGCCGCGACCTCTTTGAGTACAGGGATCAACCCCAGGTCGCGCAGATTCTGCATCGCTGCACCGGCTGCTCCCACGCCAGGGAACACCACATGCGAGGCTGCACGGATAACCGCTGCATCGGACGTCACAACTGTTTCCGCATGCAGCGCCTTGAACGCCAACTGCACGCTGGTCACATTGCCTGCACGATAATCTACAATCGCAATCATAATCAAAACGTTTATCGGGCTCTTAAAACAGCGAAGGACGGGCTTTCCCCGTCCTTCTACCGTATTTATTGCTTGTTCTCGCTACTGGCGAAGGAGGGGCGACGTCCTTTGTACCACGCGAGCATCACCGGCGTTGCGATGAAGATCGTCGAGTAAACACCGGCGACCAGACCGATCAACATGGCCAAGGCGAAGTCATTGATCGCGCCGCCACCGAAGAGGTAGAGCGACAGCGTTGCCAGCAACGTCGTGACCGAGGTCAGGATCGTGCGGCTGAGCGTTTCATTAATAGCACGGCTGCACAGCGCGCGGAATTCCATCTTCGGGTCCTTGCGCAGATCTTCGCGGATACGGTCAAAGATCACGATGGTATCGTTCACCGAATAACCCACGATGGTCAGCAATGCCGCCACAACCGTCATACTCACCTGACGTCCCGTCAGCGAATAGACGCCGAGCGTGAAGAACGCGTCATGAGCCAAGGCCGCCACAGCGCCGAGCGCAAAGCCAAACTCGAAACGCAACGAAACGTAGATGAGAATACCGATCAAGGAGAGCACCACGGCCCAACGCGCCGAACTCTTCAAGTCCGAACCCACTGCTGAACCCACATCCTCTTCACCGGCCAACTTAAACTGGCTCTTGGGCAGATCCTTTGACAGCGCCTGCTGCATCAGCTTGGAAACATTGACGCCATTGACATCGATCGTTCCCGTCTTGATGAGGAGCAAGTCGCCGGTACCATCCGGGCTGCTTTGATACTGAACCGTCGCATCGCTGACGATCTTCTCGACGCTCTTTGCAACATCGGCATTGGGTGCTTTCTCCTTATACTCGAACGAGATGGCCGCACCACCGGTGAAGTCGACTGACATGACCTTGGCCGGATTGGTGAAAGCCCGTGCAAAGAAAATCGCACAGGAGATCAAAATAATCGCCAATGAGGTGAATCCGCAGACCTTGCCCCATTTCAAGAAGTCATAGTTGGCATGTTTAACAAACTGCAACATCTTGTAGGGCTTGACGCGTGCTTCCGGCACGGTCGCGTTGAAAATCAAACGCGTGACCACGAGTGCCGTGAACATGCTCACAACCACGCCTGCGGTCAGGGTGATCGCATAACCGCGGATCGGACCGACACCAAAGATAAAGAGAATCACTGCCGTCAGGACTGTCGTGAGGTTCGAGTCAAAAATCGCCAAGAAAGCGCGTTCATAACCAGCAGCAACCGCCGCGCGGGCTGACTTACCCAGCGCGAATTCTTCGCGCATACGTTCGAAGATCAGCACGTTCGCGTCAACCGCCATACCCAAAGAGAGCACGAGGCCAGCAATACCGGGCATCGTCAGGACCGGCAGGTCGAGCGCACTTTTTGAGAGCGCGGAGTCGCGTACAAACACGCCCAGTACGTTGGAAGCGAGAATCAAGCTGGTCGGCAACAGCAGTACGTTGAGGAGCAGGGCGACGTTCGCAATCAAACCGCAATAGTTGTAATAAACAAACATGAAGATCGCAACCAGCAACACACCCAGAACCGAGGCGCGCACGCCGCTGCTGATCGCATCCTGACCTAAGGTCGATTCCACCGAGCGCTTTTCAATGATCTTCATTGGCGCCGGCAACGATCCCGCATTCAAGATATTGCGCAACAGAGCCGCCTCAGAAGCGGAGAAATTGCCTTCAATCACTGCCTGGCCGTTGGGAATCTCGGAGCGGATCACAGGTGCCGAATAGAGCGTATCATCAAGAATAATCGCCAGCTGACGGCCGACATCGCTATCCTTGTTGCGCGAGCCGCGCGGCGCATAGGCCTTGGTCAGGCGTGCGAATTCCGCAGCGCCCTTAGCATTGAATTTCAGCGCGATGTGAATACGTCCCGTCATGCTTTCACGGTCAATAGAGGCACTGTCCAAGGCAGCGCCTGTCAATTCCGCCTGCCGCAGCACGAAGAGCGGACGATAGACAACCTGTCCATTCGCGGTCACGGTACGTTCCGGCATGAACGCATAGCGCTGGTCGGGAACACCGAAGAGCGACACCCGTTGCTGATACCCAGGATCCTTCACCAATTCGTTGTATTTGGCCGTACGCTTGTAGGAGCGGCCATCTTCCGCCATCTCATAGCCTTCCGGAACGCGCCCGGACTTCGTCAGCGAATCGACCAGCGTATCGTTTTTCGCATGGACCAGTTTGAACTCGAGAAAGGCCGCGCTCTGGATGCTCTTCTCAGCAGCTTCGCGCTGTTCTGCGGAAATACCTGGCAGCTGGATAATAATGCGGTGATTCTTGCCGGCGCTCTGAATCACGGGTTCATTAATACCCGTCTTATCAATACGATTGCGGATCACCTCGACCGCACGCGCATCGGCATCGCGCAGAATCGTATTGATCTGGTTGCGGACTTCCTCTTCGGACAGCTCCGGATTTGCAGCCATGATGTTGCTCTTCAGCTTGGCATCGTCGATGGCCACGGTAAAGCTCGTGCCGCCGGACAAATCCAAACCAAGACGGATCTTCTCTTTTGGAGGCATTACAACATATGCCGACAAGACAGCAACAATCGCCAAAACCAACCATTTCCACAGGTCATTTCTGCTCATTTACTCACTACTCCATGTTCACAATTCTGTCCTAACCTAGACAAAGGAAAGGATAATTTATCAAAACCGTAAAAACTTTTCACTAAAAAAGGTCTTTATCGGCCATTTTTCTTATCCTCACGTTGAAGGCCGTACGCCATGTTTAAACGCACAACCCATTCACATCACGTCGTTTAAGAGATTCTAGAGTCCCCATTCCAGCCGTTTACATTTTTGGCGGAACCACCGCGATTCGCCGCTGTTTCATCCGTTGAGGCCCAATTCCCCCTGCTGTCGGGGGGTCACTAATCCCAGCCGTGCATAGCAGGCGGGCGTCGCCACGCGTCCCTTGGGGGTCCGCTCAAGATAGCCCTCTTGAATCAGAAACGGCTCGTACACTTCTTCGATCGTATCGGGTTCCTCGCCCACAGAGACCGCGATGGTGTTCAACCCCACGGGGCCGCCACCGAATTTCTGCACCAGCGTCTCCAAAATGCGGATATCCATTTCATCCAGACCGCGCGGATCGATCTCCAGCAGGGCCAACGCCTCCTCCGCGACGCGTTTATCAATGTGGTTGTCCGCCCGCACCTGTGCGTAATCGCGCACGCGACGCAACAGGTTGTTGGCGATGCGCGGCGTTCCGCGCGAACGCGCGGCAACCTCCAGCGCGCCAGCTTGCTCGATCGAGACATCCAACTTGGCGGCAGAGCGCTCAACAATCGTCGAAAGCTCCGCGCCGGAATAATAATCCAAGCGGTTGACAATGCCGAAGCGCGACCGCAGGGGCGCGGAGATCAGACCACTCCGCGTCGTCGCGCCGACTAACGTAAAATGCGGGAGCTCAAGCCGGACCGAGCGCGCGTTCGGTCCCTGATCGATCATGATATCGATCACAAAATCCTCCATTGCGGAATAAAGATACTCCTCCACGGCCCGCTGCATGCGGTGGATTTCGTCGATGAACACAATATCGCCCGGCGAGAGGCTGGTCAGCAGCCCCGCTAAATCGCCCGGCTTATCAATGACCGGGCCAGACGTGGTCTTGACGTGCACGCCCATGGCTTCGCCGATGATAAAGGCCAGCGTGGTCTTGCCCAATCCCGGTGGCCCGGACAGCAAAATATGGTCCAGCGCATCGCCCCGCTGCTTCGCGGCCTCGACTGCCAGCAGGAGACGATCGCGAACCTTGCCCTGTCCGACAAAATCGTCGAAGCGCGTAGGACGCAGACGATTGTCGAACGATGCGTTGCGCTGGTTAAACGTTTCTGAGGGCCGTGTATGCATGATTTGGCTTAACTATACCACATCCACAGACAGCAGGGAAGTAGATCTTCGCCTCCGCTGCAGGATCACATTATCACATTCTTCCAGCCATTTTCGACCTTGCAAAAGAAAAACAGTTCAGAGATAATTTATACGACTGTCGAGATCAAAATACTAGGGGATATTTCATGAAGAAAATTATTGCGGGTGTGCTGTTCGCTTTGAGCGCCGGCGCCGCCACAACGACGACCTTTGACACCTTGGAAACCGATTGGCTGTTGCAGTGTGACAACAAGCCGCGTTTTCAGAAGATCGCTGCGGAAATCGGCTATGCGCGCGCAATGGCTAAACGCATCCAGGCCATGCCCAATGCACCGGACCTGAGCGACGAGCTGAAGAAGCTGGACGCCCTTGAACTGGAAAAACGCAAAGCCCTGGTCGACCGCTTCCCCCTTGCACAGAAATATTATATCCAGGCGCGCCGCATCAAGCGCGCCATCATGTTCAAGAATCCCCTGATCGACTTTAAGCAGATCCTGCTGATCGACAACCCCTATCCCACAGGCGATGAACGCGACTGGACGCGCGAATTCGCCCACGA
>CAZMLC010000013.1:0-9667 GCA_964567125.1 uncultured Akkermansia sp. | reverse complement strand
ACAACCCCTATCCCACAGGCGATGAACGCGACTGGACGCGCGAATTCGCCCACGAGGCGCGCCACCGCAACGGCTACATGGCCAAGAACGGCGGCGGCCTGATCGTGCTCTCCATGAACAAGGACAAGGTCGTGCTCTCCGGTGACCCTGAGGCGGTCGACCTCTTTAAGCTCGACAAGGGCAGCTACTGGCGTCCGGATCTCTCCTTCGACGGCAAGAAGATCCTCTACAGCTACAAGCCGGAGCGCGAACGCTCTTTCCACCTCTACACCTGCAACCTTGACGGCAGCGACCGCAAGCAGCTGACCTTCGGCGATTATGACGACCTCGATCCGATCTACCTGCCGGACGGCAAGATCGCCTTCACCTCCAGCCGCTGTCACTCCTACATCCGCTGTTTCCCCTGCTGCCACTCCTTTGTCCTGGCCCGCTGCGATGCGGATGGCAAGAACATCTACCTGATGTCCGCGAACAATGAGTGCGACTTCATGCCCGTGGTGATGAACGATGGCCGCCTCGTCTTCGCCCGCTGGGAGTATACGGACAAGGCGCTCTGGCGCGTGCAGAGCCTCTGGACCTCAGATCCCGATGGCTGCAACATCCAGACGCTCTGGGGCAGTCAGTCCATCTGGCCCGACATGCAGGTTGAAGCCCGCCCCATTCCGAACAGCACCAAGATCATGTTCGTGGCCACCGGCCATCACTCCTACTGGGAAGGCTCCATCGGCATGGTCGATCCGGCCAAAGGCCTGAACTATCCGGACGGACTCGAGCGCATCACGCGCGACATTCCCTGGCCGGAAACCGGCAATGGTCCCAAAGATCCGCCGGACCGGTACGGCTACCACGATGCCGGCATTGCCTTCCACGCCTACAAGACCCCCTATCCGCTCTCGGAGGAACTCTTCCTCGTCTCTGCCCGTGAAGGCGAGATCATCACGCTCGATGATCGCGATGACACCCATCTCTTCCGCCTCTACCTGATGGACGTCTACGGCAACAAGGAACTGCTCTACACAGGCAAATTCAATGCTTTGCACGCCCAGCCGATCCGGTCGCGCCCCGTGCCGCCCGTCCTGGTGGACAAGGTCAAATGGCCGGAACTCGAACCCGGCGATGGCACGTGGCAGAGCCTCATGAAGCAGGAGGTTCAGCCGGTGACCTTCTACAGCAACGATGTCTTTGAGAATGCGCCGGAAATCCTGCGCAAGAATGGTAAGTATCTGCGCGTGGTCCAGATGGATCCGAAGAACTATACGACCTACAACAAGACGGTCAACAACGACGGTCCTGCGGTCAGCATGTTCCAGGCCGAAGGCGTGAAGCGCATCCTCGGCACAATTCCGATCGAGGCGGACGGCAGCGTGAACTTCGAAGTGCCGGCCGGCGAATCGCTCTTCTTCCAGATTCTGGATGCGGAAGGCATGGCGATCCATGTGATGCGCACCTTCACCTACGGCATGCCCGGCGAACATCGCGGCTGCTTCGGCTGCCACGAGACCAGCATGAAGACCCGTACCAGCCAGGCCTCCTCGCTGCGCAAGAAGGGTACGGCCCTGACCAAGCCGGCTGTGAAGCTGACGCCGCCGGTATGGGGCGCCAAGGAGAGCATCGGCTACAAGCGTTTTGTCCAGCCGGTACTCGACAAGCATTGCGCGTCCTGCCACCAGAAGCCCGGCACTGAAGCCTACAAGAAACTCAACATGACGTGGCGTCCCGGCGAACAGGGCTGGCTCTCCTGGGGCGGCGGCTGGGTCTACGAGCGCGACGATGTCGTGCCCTTCTATGAACCCTACCGTTCCTTCGCCGACGGGTTCCGCGGTTGGAGCTACGTCATCAAAGATCACAATTCCGGCATTCCTCCGATCAGCCGCATCGGCGGCCTCTTCCTCGTGGAAGGCTTTGAACGCGACGATCCCGACAGCCTGGCGACCCTGCCGCCCTACTCGGCCTTCTCGCCCAAGAGCATGCTCGTGCAGAATGCCGTGAGCGGCAACCACCACGGCGTCAAAGTGACGGGCATGGAGCGCGAACGCCTGATCGCCTGGGTAGACTGCAACGGTCCCTTCCTCGGCGACGAAGAGGTCCGCAGCCAGTTCTACGATCCCTACTCCTGGCAGATTGAAAACATCCCGCTGGTTCGTCCGCGCGTCGCAACCGCACCGCGCATCAACCGCTTTAACCTGCGGCAGGACGGCAATGTCAATGCGCTCTGCGGACCGGTGAAACTGATGTCGAACCGCGTGCCCGGGTTTGACCCGAACAAGGAACTGCAAAAAGTTCTCAAGGCTGAAGCCGAGAAACGTAAGGCCGCTGAAGCTGCAGCGGGAAATAAATAATCTGAAAGCCCGGGAAACCGGGCTCTCCCTTTTTCAAAAGGAACGTATGAAAAATATAATCGCTGCTATCCTGCTGATGATTTCCGCTGCCCACGCGGCGGATCTGGTGTCCTTCGATTTTAACGATGCGACTGCGGAGGCGCGCTGGAAAGCACGCGCGCACCAACTTGCGAACATACGCGTCGCCGACGGTTTTATCACGGCGGTCGCCCAGGGAACAGACCCCTTCTATACACTGCCGGATTTCGCTCCGTTCAAGGCGACCGCCGGCCAGTGCATCACATTCAAGGCGCGCTCCACGATCAGCGGTCGCGGCGAACTCTTCTGGATTCCCGCAACGGCGAACGGCCCGCAGCAGAAGTGGTCCGCCAACTACGAGATGATCGGCGACGGCCAGTGGCACACCTATACGGTCCAGCCCTTCTGGCAGGCGGATAAGATGATCAAAGGCCTGCGCCTTGACTTTCCCGCAACCGGACGCGATACCGCCTTTGATCTGGCCTCGGTCCGCATCTACGATAGCGGCGTCGCCTCCACCCTGGGGAAAGGTCTCCTGACCGAGCCCATCGCGGCGGACGATACCTACATCCTCGCGATTCGCGCCACCACCACAACCGCGCAGGCTGGAACCATCTCCTTCGCCACTGACGGCGTGAACGGGCTCCACAGTCTGCGCTTTTTCCTCAAGCCCGACGGCCGCAGCCACACCTATAACATCGATCTTTCCAACGATGGCTTCTGGCAGGGCAAGGTGCTCTATCTGAAGATCGAGGCGGACGCTACGCAGATTGAAAAGGTCGAGCTGGGCGACACCTTTGTCGGCGGACCGGACCTCGCGCTGCCCAAGGCGGGCATGGTCGACGCGTTCAACCGCGCGGGCCGTCCCCTCAAGGTCCTCGTCACGGTCCAGAACCTGGGCGGCGCCGATGCCAAAGCCGTGACGCTCCGCGTAACGCGCATGCCCAAGGGCGTGGTCTGCACCACACCGACGCGGACGATCGCCACGGTGGCAGCCACGGCGGCTGCCACGGAAATCTTCACCTTTAGCGCGCAGAAGGCTGTTCGCGGCGAGGTCGAGTTCGCCCTTGAGAGCGGCACCGAGACGCAGACCATCACCACGCCGGTTGAATTCCTCGCCAACCTGAACTTGGCCAAAGCCGACTATGTTCCGGAACCGCAACCGCTCGCGCTGAAGAAGAACTATCAGCTCGGCGCGCTCTACTTCCCGGGCTGGTCGAAGGTCGAGGCGTGGGAACGCATCTGGAAGGTCGCGCCGGAACGCAAGCCGATCCTCGGCTGGTACGATGAAGCTAAACCTGAAGTCGTGGATTGGCAGATCAAGTGGGCGGTTGAGAACGGCCTCTCCTATCTTCTGGTCGACTGGTATTGGGACCGCGGCAGTCAGCATCACGATCACTGGGTCAAGGCCTTCCAGCAAGCGAAGTACAGGAAGTACCTCAAGTGGGCCATGATGTGGGCCAACCACAACGGCGAAGGCAGTCACTCCGAGGCGGATCAGCGCGCGGTCACCACCTTCTGGTGCAAAAACTATTTCAATACGCCGGAATACTACACCATCGACGGTCGTCCGGTGGTCATGCTCTGGTCGCCGCAGAATTACGACCGCGACATGGGCCCCGGCGGCTGCAAGAAGGCGCTCGCGATCTCGCAGGAGATCGCCAAACAGCATGGGTTCAAAGGCATCTACTTCATCGCCATGAAGTGGCCGGAGCACGATTGCGCGCCCGCCCTCATCCAGAAGCTCAAGGATGACGGCTTTGAAATGACCTCGATCTATCACTACATGTACCACGGCGGTACGGCCAAAAACGTCGGACGGCGCTACGCCTTCGATCTCGTCGCGGATTCGAACAAGGCCCACTGGGAGGCCTGGCACAGCGCCGGCGTCCTGCCCTTCCTGCCGAACCTCTCCACGGGCTGGGATGATCGTCCCTGGCATGGCGAAAAGGGCATGGAGATCTACGGCCGCACGGTTCAGCACTTCCAGCGCATCTGCAAGGATGCCCGCGATTTCTCCGACGCCAGCGGCGTGACGAACCTGCTCATGGCCCCGCTGAACGAATGGGGCGAAGGCTCCTACGCGGAGCCCAACACGCAATACGGCTTCGGCATGTATGAGGCGCTGCGCGAAACCTTCTGCGTCAAACCGCCGACAGGCTGGCCCCTCAATTACACGCCTGCGGACGTGGGTCTCGGCCCCTACGATCTGCCGATCAAGGAAAAACCCTTTTTTACAGGATCGTGGGATTTCCGCAAGGAGCTGGGCGCGTGGCAGCCGATGATGGGCATTTCCGCCGCGGAGCAGACCGCCGCCGGCTGGCAGTTGACCACCCAGTCGCACGACCCCGCGATCAAGATCGTCTTCCCGATGATCGCCGCGAAGAATTACACCCGCTTCATCGCCCGCATGAAAGTTTCGGATGGTTCCGATGCCCAGCTCTTCTGGGCGCCGGAACCGGCCTCGGTCACGGAGAATCGCAGCCTCCATGTGCCGCTGATCGCCGATGGCCAGTTCCACGATTACGTCTTTGACTTGGCGCAAAACAAGTATTGGCGCGGACGCATCGGACACTTCCGTTTCGACGTTGTCAATAAGGGGAATGTCACACTGACCATCGAACGCATCGAGATGAAATAATGGACTACTTTCTGGCAATAGATATGGGCGCATCGAGCGGTCGCTGCGTCCTCGCTTCGCTCCAGCAGGGTAAGCTCGTGCTGGAAGAGGTGCATCGCTTCGCCAACGCCATGGTTGAACGCGAAGGCCACCTCTGTTGGGATGTCGAACACCTCTTCGCCGAAATCCTCGCCGGCCTGCGCGCCTGCGCTGCGCGCGGCACGATCCCCACGAGCATGGGTATCGACACCTGGGGCGTGGACTTCGTGCTGCTGGATGCAAACAACACGATAGTCGGCCTGCCGGTGGCCTATCGCGACAAGCGCACCGAGGGGAGCTACGCCCACATCGATGCGCGCATCGCGCCCGATGCGCTTTACCGCATCACCGGCTTGCAGCGGCAGCCCTTCAACACGATCTGTCAGCTCGTGGCGATCCAGCAGCAAAACCCCGCATGGCTGGAACAGGCGCAGACGATGCTCCTCATGCCCGATTACTTCCACTTCCGGCTGACGGATGTCATTCGCTGCGAATACACCAATGCCACCACCACGCAGCTGCTCTGCGCGAAGACCAAAGACTGGTCCTGGGACATCATCGAGCGGCTCGAACTGCCTTCCCGCATCTTTCAGGAACTCCACATGCCCGGCACCTATGTGGGCGACCTCTCGCCCGCAGTGCAGGCGCAGGTCGGCTTCAACTGCCGCGTCGTGCTGCCGCCTACGCACGACACCGCCTCGGCCGTGGTCGCAGTGCCGAGCACAACCCACGAGGTGCTCTACATCAGCTCGGGAACGTGGTCGCTCTTCGGCACGGAATTGACCGACCCGCTCTGCACGCACCAGAGTCAGGCCTGCAATTTCACCCACGAGGGCGGCTATGAATTCCGCTACCGCTATTTGAAGAACATCATGGGGCTCTGGATGATCCAGTCGGTCAAGAAGTGCTTTGACGAAGCCGGCACGCCCTACACCTATGCGCAGATCTGCGATGCCGCCAAGACCGCGACGATCCGCAGCCGCGTTACGTGCGACGATCCGCGCTTCTTCGCACCCGACAGCATGTGCGCCGCCATCCAGGCCGCCTGCCGCGAAACGCAGCAGCAGGTGCCGCAGACGATCGGCGAATTCGCGGCGGTCGTCTACGCCAGCCTCGCCGCGCGCTACGCGGAGGCAGCGCAGGAAATCGAAGCGCTGACGCAGCGGAGCTACCCCGCGATCCATCTGGTGGGCGGCGGCTCCAAGGATGACTATCTCAACGCGCTCACCGCGACCGCCACCGGCAAGACCGTCTGGGCCGGTCCCACGGAGGCCACGGCGATCGGCAATCTGCTGGTGCAGATGATCCACGCCGCGATCTTCCCGGATCTGGCTGCGGCTAAACAGTGCGTACTCAACAGTTTCCCCATTCAACGTTTCGATCCCGCCGGAAATGCGGAATCACACCTGCAATAAGGAATCCTGCCATGACAACACATGATCGTTATCGTTCCGCTCAAGAACGTTACAGCCGCCTCGGCGTTTCAACCGATGCCGCCCTCGATACACTCGCCTCGATCGCCATCTCCATGCACTGCTGGCAGGGCGATGATGTCGGCGGCTTTGAACGCGTCGGCAGCCTGACCGGCGGCATCCAGGCCACGGGCAACTATCCCGGCAAGGCGCGCACGCCCGCTGAACTCATGGCGGACATGGACATGGCCCTCAGCCTCATTCCGGGCCGTCACCGCATCAATCTGCACGCCAACTATGCGATTTTCGACAAAGGCGAATTCGCCGACCGCGACAAGCTGAAACCCAAACACTTCAAGCAATGGGTCGACTTCGCCAAGGCGCGCAAACTCGGGCTCGATTTCAACCCGACCTTCTTTTCGCACCCTAAAGCCAACGGTGCCACGCTCTCGAGCGCGGATGAGAAGATCCGCCGCTTCTGGGTCAATCACGCCAAGGCCTGCCTGCGCATCACAGAGTATTTCGCCAAGGCGCTGAAGACCACCAGCACCATGAACATCTGGATCCCGGACGGCATGAAGGATATCCCCGGCGACCGCACGGCACCGCGCATGCGGCTGAAACAGTCGCTCGATGAAATCCTCCAGACGCCCTACGACCACAAGATCGTCAACGTCACGGTCGAATCCAAGCTCTTCGGCATCGGCGCGGAGGGTTACACGGTCGGCTCGCATGAGTTCTACATGAACTATGCCGCCAAGAACAACATCCTCTGCCTCCTCGACAACGGCCACTTCCATCCCACGGAGTCGGTCGCGGACAAGATCTCCTCCATGCTGCTCTTCTCGGACAAGGTCGCCTTGCATGTGACCCGCGCCGTGCGCTGGGACAGCGACCACGTCGTGCGGCTGGACGACGAAACGCGCGAGATCGCCAACGAGATCGTACGCAACGATCCGAAGCGCGTGATCCTCGCCCTCGATTTCTTCGATGCCAGCATCAACCGTGTCGCGGCCTGGGTCATCGGCATGCGCAACATGCAGAAAGCCCTGCTCCTCGCCCTGTTGCAGCCGCATGCGCGCTACGCCGCGCTCCAGAAGGCGAACAAGCTGACGGAACTGCTGATGCTGCAGGAGGAGATGAAGACCTATCCAGCCAGCGACATCTGGGAGCAGTTCTGCGCACAACACGGCATGCCGTCCGACGATGCCTGGTTCGAGCAGATCAAACGCTATGAAGCGGACGTGCTCAGTAAACGGATTTAATTCACAAAGGAAAGTATCATCATGTTTGAATCGTTAGCGTGTCTCAAGAAATTTGCACAACTCGCAGCCGACGGCGTGGCCGAAGGCTGGCATGAAAAGAACGGCGGAAATATCTCCTACCGTATGCGGCCCGATGAAGTGGCGTTTGTCCGCTCCGCCCTCGCGACACCGCACGATGAATGGACGCCCATCGGTGCCAGCGTGCCGAGCCTCGAAGGGGAGTTCTTCCTCGTCACCGGCAGTGGCAAGCACATCCGCAACGTGCCGCGCGATCTGGAAGACTCGGTCGCCATTACCGAGATCGACGCCTCTGGCGAATATTATCGCGTCTGGTGGGGCCTCAAGAACGGCGGCCGGCCGACCAGCGAGTTCGCCCCGCACCTGATGAACCACGCCGTGAAGAAAGAGGTCAGCAACAACAAGCACCGCGTCATGTACCACGCCCATCCCGTCAATCTCGTGGCGTTGACCTTTGTTTTGCCCATGAACGATATCGACTTTACGCGCGCGCTCTGGGCCATGATGACCGAGTGCCCGGTGATCTTCCCGGAAGGCATCGGCGTGATCCCCTGGATGGTGCCCGGCGGTAAGGCGATCGCCATTGAGACCAGCAAGGTCATGGAACGCTGCAACATCGCGGTCTGGGCCCACCACGGACTCTTCTGCTCCGGCGAAGATTTCGACATGGCATTCGGCCTCATGGAGACTGTCGAGAAGGCCGCCGACATCCTGGTCCACGTCATGTCCACCGGCCAGCAGCGCTATCCCGGCATCACCACGCAGAACCTGCGCGATCTGGCCGCGACCTTTAACCTGACCTTGCCTGAAAAATTCATGACCGACTGAGAGGACTCCCTATGCAACGCTCCTTCGCTGTTACGCTGCTGCGCATCCTGATTGGCTGGCACTTTCTCTACGAAGGCCTCTGGAAACTGGTTCAGGGCAACTGGTCGGCTGCCGGTTACCTGCGCTCCAGCCAGTGGATCGGCGCCAACTTCTTCCATGCGCTCGCGAATGATCCTTCGCTGATGGTCTGGGTCAACCAACTCAACATGTGGGGTCTCACGCTCGTGGGCCTCGCGCTGATCATGGGCACCTGCGTGCGCGCCGCCTCGCTCGGCGGCATTGCGCTGCTGACGCTCTACTACATCGCGCAGCCGCCCTTCTTTGCCTACTCGGCGGAAGGCCACTTCCTCTTCATCGACCGCAATGTCGTGGAGGCGCTGGCCCTGCTGGTGGTCATGGCTGTGCCCGGCTACAGCCTGAGCAGCTGGCTCATCGGGAAGATCGCGCTCCATTTGCGCCGCAAGGACCCGGCTGCCGATGGCGGCAGCGGACTCGGCGTGCGCTCCGCGGGACGCCGCGAACTTTTGCTCAGCCTCACCTCGATCCCGGCGCTCGGCGCCTTCGGCTACGCCTTCTTCCGCAAGCACGGCCGTATCTGGGAACACGAGCATCTGAAGAAGACCGATGCCATCACCAGCGCGACCGTGAAATCCTTTGATTTCTCGGATATCAAGGATCTGAAGAAGCCGTTGAATGAATACGGCAAGATCGGCAACATCAAGATCAGCCGCATGATTCTCGGCGGTAACCTGATCGGCGGCTGGGCCCATGCGCGCGACCTGCTCTACACCGATAAACTGGTCAAGGCCTACCACACGGATGCGCGTATCTTCCGCACCTTCAAGATGGCGGAGCAGTGCGGCGTCAACACCGTGCTCACCAATCCCGCGCTGATGCGCGTCATCGGCGACTACTGGAAGAAAGAGGGCGGCAAGATCCAGTTCATCTCGGACTGCGGCCACGGCCAAGGCCTCGTGCGCGGTGCGGAACTCTCGGTCCAGATGGGCGCCTGCGCGGTCTACACGCACGGTGGCGTCTCGGATAACTGGGCGCGCGACGGCAAGATCGGCGAGTTTGAAAAGGCCCTCACCGGCATGCGCAAACTCGGCGTTCCGGTCGGCATCGGCG